>NZ_JBIWCW010000001.1:425188-647306 GCF_044761665.1 Peribacillus sp. NPDC097295 | reverse complement strand
TTACTATAATAATGATCGAATTAAACAAAAACTGGCTAGCATGAGTCCAGTAAACTACCGAACTCATGCCAGCCAAATAGCTGCATAAAGAAAACTCTAACTTTTAGGGGTCACTACCTCAAATGCCTTTTTAATTCCTTTTTTTATTTAGCCTGGTGGTAGTCACGCTTACAAGGACATCCTTCCATGTTAGTTGGAATAAATAGAAGAAAAGTGGTCTAATGTCGGATAATAGCCTGCATAAGAGGTCCAGGCATGGGCCAAAGCGCAACCGGGCATGTACAAGAATTGTCATCAGCCAAGCTCAATCGCCCATGGTTCTTCTATGAAGAATTACCCCACCCCATGATTTACGAACCTTATCAAATGTTGTCTAAAAACGAAACAAATGATACACTTTTTTTATTGGCATCTGGTATACCAGATGCCAGATTTCTTTTCTTGGATTATTAATCATACTGATAATTTTCTGAAATTATCTAACGACTATTTTGCTAAAGGGTGAAAATAATAATGAGTTTCTTAAAGGCAGAACAACCCCAATTATTTAAAGAACATGCTTATAAAGAAATTAAGCAGGGTATTATTCAACAAAGAGTCGAACCTGGATCGATGTTATATGAACGTTCACTTAGTGAAAGCCTTGGAATTAGCCGTACCCCTTTGAAATTAGCTTTGCAACAGCTAGAACTAGAAGGGTGGATTCAGTCTTTACCGAGAAAAGGGATTTTGGTCAAAACCATTAATAGGCAAGATGTTGATGAAATTTTTCAGTTGCGAAAGGCAAATGAGGTATTGGTCATTGAACTACTGCTTCCCCTTCTCGATAATGAAACGATCGATAAGATTGAGAAGATGGATCAACAACTAGCCCACCTTATGGAAGATCCTATAAAGTTTGTGTACCATGATACTTCCTTTCACTTATTCCTAGCGGAGTTAAGTCAAAACAATCGACTCTATCAATTAATCGAAAACCTGATTGACCATTTTAATTGGTATGGAATCGCTGCATTAAAGAAAGGATTAAGCTTAGATAAGGTATATAACGAACATACATTAATTATTGAGGGGCTAAAAGCCAGGAATTTACGCCAAACAACGGATGCTGTTTTGAGCCATCTTGATAACACATATTACACCATAATAGAAAATCTTAAGGATTAAAAAGAAAATCCGAAAAGGTGAGAATCATCAGCCTATATATGATGAGATTCATTATTTAAAAGAAAGAAGGGAAGTTGCTCCTAAAGAGGAACAACACAATCATGAAGAAAATTCTCAATATCCTTTTTCAAATATGCATTTTGTACATGTTTTCTTACATCGGAACCGTTATTCACAACCTATTTCACTTAGTTATTCCGGGGAGTATAGTAGCCCTCCTATTACTGTTCACCTGTTTATGCTTAAAAATAGTGCCAGTAAAGTATATAGAGAATGGGGCAGGTTTTCTGTTAAGCACACTCATATTATTCTTTATTCCTTCGACAGTTGGCATCATGAACTATCCTTCCTTACTTTCGATTCAAGGTGCATTGCTCGTTGCAGCCGTTCTATTAAGCACGATCATTACTATTGCAATAGCAGGAACGGTAAGTCAATTTTTTGAGAAAAAAGCACAAGAAAGAAAGGGTGATAAAGAATGCAGCACGTTCTCTTCGCATTCTTCATGATTGTATTAACTGTCGTCGCTTATTCTTTGATGACTCTATTATATAAACGGTATTCTTTTTCTTTTTTAATTCCCATTTTAACGGCAACTACTTTGATTATCCTTATCCTATTATTGTTTCATATTCCATACAAAAGCTATATGGCTGGTGGTCAATGGATTAATTCCCTTTTAGGTCCATCCGTTGCAGCACTTGCTTACCCTTTGTATAAACAGCGTTATTTTTTACTAAATCACTTATTCACCATATTGGGTGGTGTATTGGTCAGTGCCATTTCTGGAATGGTCACGGTTGGCCTCCTTGCTAAGATACTTGGGATAAATCATACATTAATTCTTTCCATTATTCCTAAATCCCTTACTACTCCCGTTGCCATAGAAGTAGCTAGGGGGTTGGAGGGAAATGCTTCTATGACAATTGTAAGCTGTATGATTGCAGGAATCTTTGGTGTAATAGTAGCACCTACTATCTTTAAATACATGCGTGTGCAAAGCCCACTTGGTAGAGGTATCGCCCTCGGAAGTGCCTCACATTCCATGGGAACTTCTAAAGCTGCCGAATACAGTGAACTGACCTTTTCAATGAGTTCTGTTACGATGACCTTGTGTGCAATCCTTGGCTCCTTTTTAGGACCGATTGTCGCGTGGCTATTTCACGTTTGAGAATCCATTAACGAATAAAGGCTAGTTTACTTATACCTGTAAGAATCCGATTTCCCCACTGAAGAGAAGTCCAATTTCCTTTAATGCTCTTTGGAAATTGGACTTTTTATATAGGGAAATGGACTCATCCAAGGTGCTCCACTGAAAAGCCCTAACCTGCCCTATACTCTATCACCTGCTAGAATCAGGGTATCCCTTTCTTTAAATGAATTGTCTAAAAATTAACCATATGTTACTATTATTGTGGATAATTAACGAAATTGATGTTCTTTTTTTTCTTAATTATTATCTGAATATTTTGTTAATTATAACTTGGTTGACTCGTAAGGGGGATGTTGGGGGATGGGGAAAACAAAGACAAAAAATAGGTGGTTGATTGCGCTCTCGGCCGTGGGGATTCACCTGTCAATCGGTTCGGTGTATGCATGGAGTGTATTCACCAAGCCACTGGCAAGTGAATTCGGTTGGGATTTAACGAACATTAGCTTAACCTTCAGTATTGCGATTCTGTTTCTTGGGCTGTCGGCTGCCTTTCTTGGCCATTTTGTTGAAAAATATGGTCCTAGAAAAGCAGGAATCCTGTCAGCGATTTTTTTTGGTTTAGGCATTTCGGGTGCCGGTGTAGCGATCAGTATGGAATCTTTGCCACTGCTTTATCTTTCCTATGGCGTTTTTGGTGGAATCGGTCTTGGTGTGGGATATATTGCTCCGGTATCGACCTTGGTGAAGTGGTTTCCTGATCGTAGGGGTTTGGCGACTGGTCTAGCCATCATGGGTTTTGGATTTGCGGCACTGATCAACTCACCGATTATTCAAGGATTGATTGGTTCTGTCGGAATCGCTAATACATTTTTTATTCTTGGAAGCGCTTACTTCATTATTATGATAGCATCCTCTCTTTACCTAGAACCACCGAAGAAAGGGTGGCTCCCTGAAGGATATAAAGAGAAAATCAAAACAGGTAAGGTGAAGGCGCTGCAGGATCTTTCACAACTTAGGGCTAACGAAGCGGTAAAGACCAAACGCTTTTATTATCTTTGGTTCATGCTGTTCATTAATATAACATGCGGGATTGCTATCATTTCAGCGGCCTCTCCACTTGCTCAGGAAAGCATTGGTTTGAGCGCCGTTGCGGCTGCGGCATTAGTAGGAGTGCTTGGTGCCTTCAATGGACTCGGAAGAATTGGCTGGGCTTCCGTATCGGATTTTATTGGTCGTCCGAATACGTATACGATATTTTTCACCATACAAGTCATTGCCTTCCCACTTTTGATCATTACGGATCACCCCGTTATTTATCAAATTTTACTAGCCATCATCTATACGTGTTATGGGGGAGGATTTGCTTCCATCCCGGCGTATATCGGTGATTTGTTCGGCACGAAGCAGTTGGGTGCCATCCATGGGTATATCCTGACGGCGTGGGCAGCTGCAGGATTAGTGGGTCCGATGTTCGCTTCATGGATTAGAGAAACGACAGGGAGCTATTCTCAAAGCCTAATTGTTTTTACGGGGTTTTTCGCCGTTGCCTTGATTATTTCCTTATTGATTCGTTTGGATATAAACCGGTTGAAAAAAATCCAGACGAGTGAAAATCAGGATATCAGCGTTTGATTTTTATATATAATAGTTGATATATCCACGTACGCGCTGATTTTTTTCATCAGCGTTTTTTTATAGAAAGAGAGAAGTATTTTAAAGGCTGTTTTTTCAAATATGGTTGCTATTCATTAGCACCTGTACCGCAGGAAGAGCTAACAACATATAAAGAAGAGTTGCAAGGGGCGTTCATGAAAGGGTTACAAGATAGTTTTTTAGAGGCGCAAAATCCAAAAGAAAAGGGACCATATAATTAATGGAGATTTTGATTTTAGAAGCAACAATCTATACGAGTAAGATTAAAGGAATGAGGAAAATATATGCGATTTTTAACAAAACGATCTTATTTTTGGTTAGTTTTAAGTGGTATTGTTATTTATATCGTGAATGTATTTACGACTGATCCAAATGTAACCACTGGGGGCGGAAATGTTGGTTTTTTATTTTTTCCAGTTGCCATTGTTTTTTTCTTCTTTTTCTTAAAAAATCTATGGAGAGATTTAAAGCACCTAAAGTTGAATCTCAGTACGTGGAGATTAATTAGCGTTTGTTCGTTGGTAGTAACTCTACTCTTTTCTTACTTAGAATATCAATTTGTATTGGATTCTATTAAAGAACTAGGAGGTACCCCACAAAATAGGGATTCAAGAATATACCGTTTTGGATGGTTAAACACGTATACCAATGATTTTTACTTCAATATATATACACTACTCATGTTAGGTTCAGCAGTCCTTTTCTTCTTTTCTATTTTTAAGAAAATAATTTCTGTTAAGAATTCATAGTGCTCAATTAACAAAATATTCAATAAAAGCTCCCAAATTGCTGAAGAATCGGGTCTTCTTTGCTCTTATTAGACCCAATTATCCTATAAGTATAATTATACTTATAGGATAATTTACATTTTCATTTCCTTCTTCACACTCTATTAACTAGGCAGTTATAGCATCCTGGTTTAGCGTTAAGAATGTGAATATAATCGACTTTTTTATTATCAAAAATTTCATCTATATTTTCTCTTAAATTTTCACCTTCTGTAACCTTTGCTTCTACAATCATTGAGTCAGCATTGTATCCACGCACAGATAAATACCTATGTTGTAACATTTGCGGAATTTCATTTATATCTAGCTTAGCAGTAGTTGCTTCCTTTCGTATAAATATAGGGCCACTTGCTTTATAAGGTGAATTAACATTATGATACTGGTAATTCAGTAAGAATACTTCTTCCCCTACCTCTGCATCCTTCAAACTTATCCTACAAGGGTATCCAGGATTTACATTTGCAATCATTTTAACTGCCCCGATACTTTTTAATTCTTCTTCATTCATTAGAAATAAGTTAGTAAACTCCTTCTCTTGTAACGCAAAGATTTGAAAATTATTTCTCATATTCTACCCCTCCTATTATTTGTTATAAAGCCTTTTTACTAATATTACTGCCACTATAGTCCATAAAACTTGTTCAATAATCCTGCCTGTTTGTTAAGTGATATACATAAAATGAAAATGAACTCTCTACTTTGTCTAGAGCAATTTTTTACGAAAAGAGCCATATGGAATGAACCAATTTAGCGGAACTTGTTAATATAAATCTTTTCTGCAAATAAACATACAATCAAACCGATCGTTAGTGGAACCAACGAACCAGCTGAAATGAAGAAGCCGTCTCCGTTCACTGTATAATCGATATGGAACATTAACGAAGGAATAGTGAATAGATGACCAAACAGATAGAGCATTCCTGTCGTCAATGCAAATGAACCAAAGGTAACCAAGAAGCTCTTTAATCTCATATAAACACCTCCAAACAAATCTCTAAGTGTTTGGTAATATTATACAGTTAGTATCACCGATAGTAACAGTCTTTTAGAAAATAGTTACTTAATAGAATTCATTTTGTCCTAAAGGGGGTGACGGTTCATCTCCTTATTCAAACGATTATTCAGGACATTCTTCAGTTCTTTCTTTTCAGACCCATTCTTTAGACCCTTAGATAACCTACGTGTGGAAACCCTTGGTATCACTGGGTTTTGGGGCGATTCAAAACATAATTTACAGCTTTGGATCACTATCCACATACACAATCCACAACTCACAGGCAACAAGGCAATATCAACATCCGATTATCCACAATCCACAAGTCGAATCCTTTAATTCACAGCCAAGTATTTTTATCCACAGACGCTTTAGGAGATACAAAAAAGAGAACGGTATCCGTTCTCTTTGGGCTAATCTATGACAGGGAGAAAAAAGGGCAGGGGGAAAAACACTAGCTTACTAAAGGTAGTGTTGCTTCAAGAGGAGCATGCGGAAAGTGCGTCGAGCCGTTCTCGATGGATTGCGAAGTAGGATTGGATGGTCTCCCTTTTCTTGGTGAGTGGATAGAGCTGGGTGGACGGCGCCACTGCAGCATTCCCGAATTTTTCGATCAAAGCGAGCAGCTTGTCCAATTGATCATATGTATCATTTCTAAGAGTGGTGATATAGTCGAATGCGGTCCTTTTTTGGTCATGAGGATTTTCGGTTGCGGATACATCCCCAACCGCTTCCTCGGTCACCGTCTTGACGCGGGAAATGAGCCACTCCTCGCACCAGCCATTCAGTATCGTGTGGATGAAGTCAGCTTGCTGGAACTTCAGGCGGATTGGTTCGACATGATGGCTCACTTCCATATAGTTCACTTCACGTCCAAGTGCCTTCTCGGAAATCTCTTTATGAAAATGTTCGCGGTCAAGGAGGGATTTGATGGATTCCGCCCTGTGGGCATACTTCGCCATTTGTTCTAACGTTTCATTATAGACAATCGTGCTTAAATAGGCCGAGGCCTGTTTTGGCTCAGTTAGTAGGTGCTTGTTGGCAAGTAAAGCCTTGCCAAACTTCTTGAGAGCTTGCGAATAAACGAAGCGTGCGAGGGTCAGCAGTTCTTTTTGAGTATCCCTGGGAGTATCCGTTTTTTTGGCATCTTTAAGAAACGAGCGGAAAACGTATTTTCCGACCCGTTCGAGTTCCATGGAAACGGCATCGTTAATATGGCCGGGGAAGCCCGAATCGAAAATCGTCCGGCGCAAACCTGCCCGCTCGGCACGATTTTCCAGGAAATCACCAAGCGTTCCTTCTTTAAAGGTAAACACAATGAATTCTTTTTTGGAAAAAGACTTGCATGTGAAAGAAATCTTTACTAAGTCGCCTAAGCCTGCCCGATAAATTGTCTCAATCGATTCCAACAATCGCTGCCTAGTGAAAAGGGGAGTGGGTTCCGAGACGATTTCATGATAATCGAACATCACTTCTTCCGACTTTGATACTGACATCCGATAAGCGCCCATCAGCAACAGACGTTTTGCCGAAATCGTCAATCCTTTGAAAGCATCACGAAAAAAGAAACGGTATTTCTTGCAGTAACGGTCGGTTTTGTAGTTAAAGCCCAGGTTACTTGTAGGCCCAAGGTTGAACTTGTACAACATCTCACCATCTTGTTGAAATGGCACGAAAATCTGGGGACTTCCGTCTTTTGGCGAAGTGAATTTCCGGATGATCTGTTTCATATATTTTTCCGAAGTCCCCACGCCATTTGCCATCATATGAAGCGGGCTTTGAATGACCCCATCCCAATCACTATGCAGCAAGGAGTACAAACACGTATCAAATTCTGTGGAAGATACATGTTTCAATAAATAGTGGTACGTTTCTTCATAAATCATACGGTTTCGTCTCCTTTTGTGGCCGCCTTCATAAGTAGGGCAGGGTTTAATATCCATCCAAAATCATTCTTCATCTTCGCGCATGTCGATATACTTTTCATAACAGATGCTGTACCATTTCGTTTTGTTCATCTTCGATGGGTTATAGTTTTCCGAAATGAGGCAGCCGTCTTTTTCAAGACTGAGAATCGTCCGCTTGATCGTAGCCTCTGACCAGAACGGTAGCTGTTCATGCAATTGCCGATAGGTATGGACGATCCAATCCCTTCCGTCGCGTTCTACTCCGTATGCTTCAATTAAGGTGTGGAGGTGAGCCAACATCAATGCCTCCGATAAGCCGATCGTTGCCGCCAAATCGGGATTGAATCCCAAGCTATATTCCTGATCCAGTAACGTTTCCAATTCCATTTCCATCCCTCCCGTATGCCCTGGATTGAACCTTTCGAGGATTCAATTTGTGTGTATCAAAAGGATCAATCTTCACTGTCTATATAAACGTTAAGACGGAAAAAGTAGCATGCGATCAAAAAAAATATTCTTCATCATGATCAGCCGGATTTTGTCATGGAGATTCAGATATCTGGGTCAGGTAGGTCTCGAACCGGGGACCGAATAATGTCTCCGGATGTAGATATTTACGATAATAAGGATGGTACAGCCACTCGGCACACTTGGAATCGATGACTTGATAGAAATGAGCGAGTGTAAAGCCTTCGTTGAAACGGGACTGAATCAAGGTTTTCGTCCTCCTCGTATTGAGATGGTAGGAAGCATTGGTTTTATCATGGAAGTATTTCAGAATCTCCTTGTATGGAACCGAGTCCGTACTTTGAGGAAGGATTTTGATTTCATCTCGTACCGCACCATCAAGAGAGGCCAGCTTGCTGTAATTAAGGCTGTACCATTTTGTCCGGTCCATTTTCAAATGGTTATAGTTGGCCGTCCGTATATATCCCGTCTTCTCAAGCGTGGTGAAAATGCGCTTGATCGTTCCATGTGACCAAAACGGAAGCTGCTCTTGCCATTCCTGATACGTATGCTGTACCCAGAAGCGCCCGTCTCTTTTATACATGCTTTCTTCCAGGCATGCGGACAAATGCTGCAGGACAATTGCCTCATTCAACCCGATCTTTGTGGCCAACTCCACGTACAAGATCACCGTTTTTCGCTGATTGACAAACTTCATATCCATTCCCCCTCAGATTAATAGTTTTGCTCCCTCGAACGGAACAATCTTCACTGTCTATATAAACTTTGAAACGGAAAAAGTAGCATGCCCGGAAAAAAAATTTCAGAAAGAAATATAGGTTAGAAGAAGAGGAAGGTGTGGGACATTTGTTGTGTTAAAATAAGGGAATAGATAGAAAAATACATCAGAGGAGTTTTTTAGAAATCATGATATTATCATTACTAGTATTTATCTTAAAAGGGATTGCAACGAAGATTCCATTTGCTTTATTGGGGCTTTCCCTCATTCCGCAACGATGGTCCAAAGCAGTCAAGAAGAAGGATAGATCCTTTTTCATTGAGCAGGTGCTGCGACTAGTACTTGCCGCTATCCTTTTATTTTTCCTGATCGATATTAATCTGCTAGACCATACTGCCACAGCGTTCTTTTCAAACTTGGCCGAATTGTTTGGGTTGATACTTATCGTAGATGCAGGCTTGTACATATCTAAGAGTAAAGAACCCAAAAAAAGACGGGATCGGAAACAAGGTGATCCGAAGCGTGTGAAGACGCCTTGGAATGTCCATGCAACCTATATAATCGGTTTTTTGCTGATTGCTTCATGGGTGATCATGCTATTTTATCCGCTCACGGTTGCCGGAAAGCTTCATGATTTAGCCGATGTCATAAAGAAAAATAAACTAGAGGAAGTTCAAGATATCAAAACCATGCCGCTTGTGACGGTGAAAATGGCCGACGCAAAAGGCGACGCGGCAATCAATAAGATCCAAAACGCGTCGTATTTCACAGAAGGTGAATACCGTCTGACCAATATCAATGGCGAATTAACATACACATCTCCGATTGAGATGGATGGCTTCATGAAAGCCGGAAAAGCTGAGTACACGCCAGGTTATAATCTGATTTCAGCCGTTTCGACGGATAAAGGTGCAAGCACGGTGAAAGGGAAGATGGTATATGCACCTTCACAATACCTGGATTATGATGTAGAAAGACAAATCCGTAAGACCTATCCGACCAAAATCATTTATGATACGTACCTTGAGCCGGATGAAGAAGGTAAGTCTTACTTTGTAGCTTCGGTTGGCCATCATTTGGCATACCGCAGTGGGTCTGTGGTCGACGGAGTGGTATTGGTGAATCCTGAAACGGGAAACACCAAATTCTATCCGTTAGGAAAAGAGCCAAAGTGGATTGACCGAACATTCACCCAAGAAACCGCACTTGAATATTGGAGCTATTGGGGGAAATATGTTCACGGATGGAGAAACCAATCGCTCATCGGTCCGAAAAAAGATGTATTGATTCCGAATGAGAATAATATGCAAGTCACCTTTAATGAAAAAGGCGAGTTGATTTATGTCGTCGATTTCACGAGGGCTAAATCAAAAGGAAACTCGAAAACGCTGGTGGGATACGGCGTATTCAACGCCAAAACGGGTGAAATGACGTACTATAAAGGCGTGACCTCTGTATTAACCGGAAAAGAAGCAAAATCGAATGCCAATGCGAGTGAGTTTTTGTCCAAATATCCAGGATGGAAAGCGACCAATGGTGTTTTCTATACGATATACGGAGCGCCAACCTATGTGATTCCCGTTACAAAAGGAAGCAAGTTCCAAGGGGTGGCCATCGTCTATGCCAATAGCGACAATCCTCAAGTAGCTTTTGGGAAAAACAAAGATGAAGCCTTCCGGAACTATAAGAAACTGATTGTTTCCTTGGGGAAAGTCAATGGCGTGACGCCTCAAAAAGGATTTGAAATGAAAGAAGTCAAGGGGAAAGTTGTCAGAATCAACGATGCCAATCTCTCGAGTGGGTATGTGTTCTATCTAATCATGGACGGCAGCAGCAAAAGATTCTCGATTGACCCTTCCGTTCAAGCACTGTCCGATGTAGTCTTGACCAAGGTGGGAGACCGGGTCATCTTGAAAGTGATGGACATGGAGGAAGAGATTGTTCCTGTCGATCAGTTCAGGAATTTAGACTTACCGAAAAATTAGAGTAGGAAATGAAAAAAACTGCACGCCCATTGTTAAAGTCACCTAACAATGGAGCGTGCAGTTTTTTATTGAACTTATTCTTTAAATTTCCCCTTGTTGAATCCGTTTAATTACCTCATCAAGCCAGTGAATGGTGTGATCTGCTCTGGATGAAAAGTATTCACCTAAATATTCCACTAGCTTTTCTTTATCTTGATCTTTTTTCATCTTCATCTGTTTTTCGAAATCCGCAATTTGCTCCCACTTTGCAAGGAACTTCCTTTTGTTGTTTTTCAGGATTTCGACGACCTTATCACGGTCTGCATACTTGAGGTATGCAAGTCCCACCACCATATCACTAATGGAGCTGGCATTTTCAAACAACTTGTAGATTTTTTTCGGAAGTTCTTCACGGCCCTTAGGCGTAATCCCGAATACTTGTTTATCTGGTCGATGTTCTTCTTTAATGATTTCGACGATCTCGATTAAGCCTTGTTTGACTAACGAATCAAAATGATAATACAGTTTACTTTCTGTCAGCCCACCTAGTTGATCGAAGGGTATGGGATCTGAAAGTTGCTTTTTTAACTTATAAGGATAATTGTTATCCTCCATCAGTTTGCTCAATATGAAAACTTGAATGGGCATCATTTAGCTCCTTCAAAAAAGAATTATTCTTATTATAGCAAACTAAACGGACATTAAGCAGTCTTTCCAGATTCCGTTTCAGGTTGTGCTACTTGGTTATCCACAGGCACCTTTTTGTGGACAAATGCGACGATGACAATATTGATCAGCATAGCACCGAGACCGACCGCGACCATGGACCAAATGTATGGAGCAGGACTAGTGTTGCCATATAGGTTGGCAAAGTATGCTTGCACTGAGTAGTACATTGGTGAAATGTAGCTCATCCATTCATAAGGTGCGTACATCATATCACGTGAAATCGTAGCGCCATTTGCGATCGTTTGTGTTAATAAGATGGGGATATTTAACACCATACCGCCATCACCGACTAAGAAGACTAATATAGCCGTGAAGTTGAAACATACCATATAATTTAACATTTGTTGACCTAACGTACTGAAGAACAGGTCACCACTTGGTTCATTGACTAAATAGGCGATGCCTAAAGCAACGAGTGACGATACAACGGCAACCAATATGGCAGTCATTTGTACATACATGAATAGACGAGTCTTGCTCGCTTTTCCACGGCTTTGTCTAAATGCGGACACCAATTGCATGGCACCGATCATGGCTCCAACATATCCCGCCATCGTTAAGAACATTGGCAGCATATTGTTATGCATGCCGTCTGGCACTTCATTGATCGTAACTAGATTTCCTGCATAAGCCGTTTCGATTTGTTTGGCCATTTCAGCCGCTTTTTCTTCTGGCAGATTGAAGTTCATCAATACGCCTTGAGCGGTTTGCTGTGAGAACTGTGTGCTCAACTGATTATTGATTTCCTTAACGATTGAAGTCATCGAAGAAGAAACAACGGTCGCGCTTGCTTCATTAATTGTAAAGTCGATACTTGAAGATGTTTCGCCGTTTTGCATATCCGCAGAGAATGTTTTCGGGATGTGTACGACTAACGCTAAATCATTTTTATTGAGATCTTTTAATGCTTGTTTATTTGTTACATCGGTCTCTATTTCTTTAAACGGTAAGTTTTCTTTTAATTGACCGGCAATCTTTTCGCCGTATTCACCCTTATCATCATTGACAATCGCAATCGGCAAATCGTCGATATTCCCTGGAATCGCTGTATAACCGGGTAAGAAAATGCCGAGCATACATAGACAATAGAAAATCCCCATGAAAATGGCAGCAATGGCACCTTGTGTTTTCAAGAAATGTTTAAATTTAAACTTCATTTGTTGCATCCATCCTTCTGTGTATATGTTTTAATCAAACTACTTTAATTAGAGTACTTTAATTAGATCGCTTTCTTAGTCTACTTGATTCCTTTTTTAAAGTCAACAAAAATTAACAACATAACCATATGGAAAACTTCATTAACTGGAGAGTCGGTAGAGGTTCAGCTAGGTAAATGTAGGGGGAATATTATTTTTGTTCATTAGGGAAGGTTTAAATCGAGATGTGTAAGTTGAAGTAAAGGACAGTAGGTTGTAAGAGCAGGGGGGAATTGTCGGTGACAAGTGTGGTCAGTATGATAAATCGAGGGAAGCAACAGTTTACTTCCCTTTTAGCTCACTTGATTTTTAATTACTATCTTTTGGTTTAGGGTAGTTTGGAACCATAGCAGAGCCTATAAAAAATACTGCAAATGAAATCCATCGGGTTATATCATACCAATCTGTTTCCTTGAAAAAAGAAACATTCATTATCATTGTAATTGCACCTACGATTGCTAGTGTTATTCCTAGAACTTTTCTTGACATAATCTTCTCCTTATATGTAGTGTTTTACATTTGTTTGCAGGGGTGTAAGTTAAAGGATTCAAAAAAGGGATTTTATATAATCATAGAACTGAGAACACAGGGGGCTTCTGCTATTCTTTCGTAGCCAAATAAAAAGGCTAAACCGAATTTGGACGGAAAGCCTTTGTTAGGACTAAAGACTGAAGAGAGGGGTTTGTTTTCAAAGATGGTGGTTCGTTCCATCAACTTACCCATCCTCTACTTACAGCTTTATGACACGCCGGAATTTAGATCGTCGTTTTTTGTTTTCGCATCCATTGTGTCGCAACCCATTTTTCTCCGGTGATGACCGGTGCCCCACCATGTAAGGTTTGTTCGTTAATGATTTGATCGGTATAGAAATATTCGAAATAGACCGCCATTCCTTTTTTTGGGGATACGGAAAGATTCAGTTTAGGGAAGAACGTCTCTCCGCCTTGTTCCACATCATTCAAGTACATGACGAGTGTGCTAATTCTATTGTTTTTGGCGGCTTTACTGGAAGAGGCGAAAAAGTCAAAGTGTGCTTTATATTCTTGACCAGGGGTGTATTTAAGAATTTGGATGCCATCTCCGTGTTCAACCGGTACATTCATAATAGAAGAAACTCTTTTTTCAATTTTGGTGATGAGGTCATTTTCCGCATCTTGAAAATACATGCTACTGCTTGTTCGCATTTCATTTACTTCACGTGTCACGCCGATTTTAGAGCGGTTCAGTTTTTCTTTAGACAAGCTAATCAATTCATCGCATTCTTCGTCACTTAAAACATTTCCTAAAACTGCGATGAGCGGTTCTTCATATCTTGAAACGATGGTCACTTCTCTATCTTCTGTTTGAATGGTATTTCCCATATGATTAAAAATGGTCTGTTCTTTGTTATCCAATGTATTCGCCCCTTAAATGATTTAATTTTCCGAAAAAACAATCTGTTCTATTTGGTTTTTTTTTCCTGATAACTCATGTTGATTATATCACGAACCTATCAGTTTTACTGTTGAAAAGACAAAGGAAAGGTTTATTGAAACAAAAAGGAATTTATTTACTGAATGTTATAAAAATGGTATCATCTTTCTTGAGGAGGCAAAACATGTCTAGAAGCAAAGAGTTTGATGAAGGAGCAGTTTTATTAAAAGCGATGGTGCTTTTTTGGCGTAATGGATATGAAAAAACCTCCATGCAAGATTTAGTCGACTATATGAACATTCACCGTAGAAGTATCTATGACACTTTTGGGGATAAAAAGTCTTTGTTTCTAAGGGCTTTACAACTCTTTGAAGAAAGTACCGAGAGAAGAATCATACAGCAAATCAAGCCGATTCAATCAGTCAAGTCATCGATCAGAGGAATATTTGAAACAATAGTCTTTCCAAAAGATGAAAGACCTCCAGGCTGTTTAATGGTAAATACAGCCATAGAAATGACATCACATGAACCAGAAATCGCGGCAAGAATTAAGAAAAGCTTTAATAAATCAGAGGCACTGATCCATGAATTATTAGTGCATGGTCAAATGAGTGGAGAAATATCTGATCAACTCGATGTAGATAAAGTAGCTTCATCTATTCATAATTCATTGATTGGTATAAGAGTGTTAGCCAAAACAACGGATGATAAAGAAAAACTTCAAAACATCATTGATACAACTATAGCTATATTGGATTGATCTTTTTAGAATGAGCGTTCTAAAAATATACTTATCTTGTAGGATGGTGAAAATATTGAATCATTTAGAGGGTTTGAAGAAGATGGCAACGGGTGAGTTACCAGGTTCGCCTGCTGCACAGGTGCTTGATTTTCACGTAACGGAAGTTGAAGAAGGTAGGGTCGTGGTTGAAATGGAAGCCACGGATAGACTACACAATCCGATGGGAACACTACATGGGGGCATTCTGTGTGACATAGCGGATGCGGCAATGGGCTATGCATTTGCAACCACTTTGGCAGATGATGAGCTTTTTTCGACTGTTGAGATAAAGTTGAATTTTCTTAAACCCATTTTCAAGACGAGGCTTCGGGCGGAAGGGACCTTGATTAAAAAAGGTGGATCGGTTGGCTTGTTGGAATGTCATATATATGATGAAAAACAAAGTCTAGTTGGTCATTCAACGAGTACCTGTATGGTGCTGAAAGGGAATGCAAGTAAAAAAAGAATCCAGTCAACATAAGTGACTATACTAAAATATAGAAAAATCCTTGCTACAAATGCAAGGATTTTTCTATGAATAGAGATTTTATGATACTCCACTTAACTCTCCAAAATAGTGGGTTTCCTTAAAGTGCGTATCCCCTTACCCAATTTAACGATGCCCACAATTAAAAGGAGCAAAGGGAGTAGAAATAATAGATGTCCTATTCCAGGAGCAAACAATGTAACTGTAGACAAAGGGCCGAATAAGTATGGGAATCCAATTAAAATCGCCAACGGAAGCAGCCAGTAAACCATTACGGTAAAAACCCCATCCAGATTCCGGAGAATTTTGTTTACTTTACGTCGTCCAGGGTTGAAAATTCTATAGACTGTCCAGACAATCAGCGCCATGATGGCCAGTAAAATCATATCAAAAACGACATACTTCATAAATGGTTGGTTAGTAGGAGTGGGGGGTTCTTCATTATGGACCAGCTTGTTCACTCCGCTTATGATGGTATCATATTCATTAAGGTTGAAATAATCCATCGAATTGATCTGCAGGCTGATGCCATACTCCCCGTCTAACAACACTTTGGAGTAGGTGTTTTCTGTCCAACCATTATGGGAGATTTCATTCCCTTTCACTTCCCACCCCATCGCATAGTACATATCGTCCCCTATGAATGATGAGGGATGATGCAAAGTATTCATGCTATTCCTTGATAAAATGCTATTCCCGTTGAATGTTCCCCGATTCAATTGAGCAATCATATAATTTGCCATATCTTCCGCGCTGGAAATGATGTAGCCAGAAGAGACGGTGCCCTGATGGTTCAGTTGCTTTGTTGGGACCTTAAAGCCAAAGGCCGTCTGATATCCGTCCGCGATGATATGGTTTGTATCATCTTTAGGGTCAGCGTATGTTTGCTTCATGTCTAGCGGTTTGAAGATGTATTCATTTACATAGTCTTTATAGGATTGATTCGTAACTTCCTCGATGACTACACCTAAAATATTGTAATTCAGATTGGAATATTCATAGCGGTCACCGACGGGGTGTTTCAATTCAAGGTCTGCCAAGCTTTTGACATGGTCTTCTGATGTTGTATCTCCTTTTGAGATACCCACTTGACCATCATATGTAGAAAGGCCGCTCGTATGGTTCAGTAAGTGTTGGGTGGTGATTCGTTTAGATTCGTCTTTATCTGCAATATGAAACCATGGAATATAGGCTTGAACGGGATCTTGTAAGCGAATTTTCCCCTGTTCCACTAACTGCATGATGGCGAGTGCCGTAAACGATTTACTGACGGATCCAAGAACAATGGGCGTTTTCGATGTCATCTTCGTTCCATCTGTTTTCGAAATACCATACCCTTGCAAGTATTCCACATGTTCTCCCTTAACGATGGCCAATGAAGCACCAGGAATCTTCAGTCGCTCTATCTCCTTTGTCATAAACGTATCAATAGTAGAAGAATCTAGTTTGGTAGATTCTTGATCGTTTGCAAACCCTACTCCCGTAACACTTGTCATGACCAGGAGTATGGTCATGATGAAACCGATTATCACGTGTCTTTTTGGCATTTTCTCCATTTCCTTTCTCTCTATCGTACAAAATCCTCTCCTTAGAAATATTGTAAAGATTTAACAAAGAGCGGTCAATGAAATTCCAACTAAATGGGTGTGCCACTATAAGCCTGTTCGCCTCTAATGAGTAGACATTTCGGGAATGCGTGAAAATGGGCATCTGAATCAGTGGCAATACCCATTCTGCGTACATATTTTGTGTGGAGGGAGTACTTGAAAGATTGAAAAACTTACAGACTATTTTTTTCAGTGCTCCTTCGTTATTTTGATTAATTCAATTACGGAGGTTTTATACATGAATGAGTTTCAAAATCAGCTTCAAATGTTGAATGTGGATCCACAGTTTCAGGCCAGTCAGCCGGTGCCTTGGGATCCAAATCAATTTCAGAATCAGCACTCTATGGAAGATTCACGTCTTATCCCATTTGGGTGCTTTGGGTGTCTTGGCTGTTTCGGCTGCTTTTTCTTTGGTGGTATCGGAGGGTGTGGCGGATGTGGACGCTGCGGAGGTTGTGGACGCTGCGGACGGTGCGGTCGTTAATCGTTTTCAGAGAAGAACGAATCCCTGCAGAGTTCCTGCAGGGGCTTTTCTCTGTGGAAATAGACATAAGAGACAAATTGTCATACATAGGATTAGAGGGATAGTCATAAGTATAGCTTGTTGGTTAGGAGGATCGGAATGAAGAACTTGAACCCTTCTATGCGTCTAAAAGTGAATAGGGATACGTTTTTTCTCCCTGAAACGAACGGGGGAGTGTATTTTCGGAATAATGTTAGTTCGTTCCGTATGGAAGGCCGCACCATCGTTCAATGGATTGAACAGTTATTCCCGATGTTTAACGGGGATCATGCATTGAGTGAATTGACCGACGGATTGCCTGGACCTTACAGGAATCGGGTCATGGAGATTGCCGAAGTTCTGTACAAGAACGGGTTCGTTCGAGATGTCAGTCAAGACGCACCACATCAACTGACGGATGGGATTGTGGATAAGTATGCTCCTCAAATTGCGTTTTTGGACAGCGTAGGAGATTCGGGTGCCCGTCGTTTTCAAGAGTATCGCCAGCTAAAGGTTTTGGCAATCGGCTCAGGCCCATTTTTCAATTCTTTGGTTTCTGCTTTGCTTGAATCTGGATTGCCTGGCTTTCATATTCACATAACGGATACGGAATCGACCGATAGAAAGAGATTGGATGAACTTGTTGCCCATGCCCGTAAAACAGATGAGGAAGTCGATGTGGAGGAGGTTCCCCAGAATCCAGAGGGGGAACAACGTGCTTGGCAGGAAATAATCCGGCCATATGATTATATCGTGTCTGTGTCACAAGAAGGCGATGTGGAGGAATTACGAGCACTGCACTCGGCTTGCAGGCAAGAGGAGAAGATGTTTTTCCCCGCTATCAGTCTTAATCATGTCGGTCTTGCGGGGCCGATGGTGAACGCGGAATCTCTTTCGTGCTGGGAATCCGCGTGGCGACGGCTGCACCAATCCGTTTTGACTACAGAACTGGAATACTCTTCCGATTCCTCCACTGCGGAAGCGTTACTGGTCAATGTATTGGCATTTGAGTTATTTAAAAGAAGTACAGGTGTGAGCGAATCGGATCAAAGTAACCAATTTTACTTGCTTAATATGGAAACATTAGAAGGAGGGTGGCACCCATTTTTGCCCCACCCGTTTGTAACGGGTACGGCGGCCGCGAAATGGGTAAAGGATTTTGATTTGAGATTGAAACAGCAATCAAACCGAGTTGAGCCGGGTAAGTTGTTCAGGGCCTTCAGCCGTTTGACATCTAAGCAATCAGGGATTTTTCATAGCTGGGAAGAAGGGGATGTGAAGCAACTGCCGCTTGCTCAGTGCGGCGTTCAAGTGGTCAATCCAATGTCGGAGGGTCCGGCTGCGTTATTGCCGGAAATCGTCTGTTCTGATTTACTGCATGAAGAAGCAAGGCGGGAAGCGGGACTGACCGGGATAGAAGTGTATGCTACGGAAACGCTCGAATACCTTCTACCGACGTTATCTCCACTTGACGGAGCAGGTGTAGCGGGATTTGTCGGTGTCGGTACGGGAGAGACATTCGCTGAATGTGTGTGCCGCGGTTTGCAAAAGTGTTTGGACGAAGAATTATCCAAGCGAAGCAAGCAAAACAACTCTTGTGCACGAATAGAGTTTGATCACATAGAAGATGAGCGCTGCCGGTATTATTTGCAAGCATTGACAACGATGGCAGGAAATCCGGTGATCGGCTTAGGAGAAGAAGTACATGGTTTTCCTGTCATGTGGGTCGGTACGGGGGAGGCGTGGTTTGGCTGTGTAGGGCTGAACATTACCCTCGCATTACGGAATGCGTTACAGCAGGCGCTCATGGTCATCCAAGATAAAACGGGAAGTTTCAAGACACAAGGGCTGAAGGCATCGTCCGTGGTTATGGAAAAAAGGACACCGTTGGCCTTGAGGATTGCAGCGAGTGAAGAAACAAAAGAATTTGAAGTGTTGCAAGAGGCTATGCAAGTGTTGGACTGGAATGGCAAGCAACTGTCGACCTTTGAACTAGAATTGGAACCCATTTTGAAAGCGGAGCTGGCAGGCGTGTTTGGGGTAGTTCTGCGAGAGGAGGGATCAAGGTGAAATCAGTCGTATTGCTTGTCGGAGAAGGAGTGTTGGCGGACCTGGTGCATGGAGAATTGTCAGACGACTATGAGGTCATTCACCAGCCGGATTTTATGGTAGAGATACCGGAAACCGCTGACCTGGCCCTCGTGCTGCAGGATGCCTGGGATCCCTCTATTCACCTAAAGGCGGAAGAAAACCTGCATATTCCTTGGCTCCGAGGCTTTGTGTCATTTGGCGAGGGAATGGTCGGTCCACTGGTACGAAAGGGGAAGGAAGGGTGCTCGCAGTGTGCAGATTTACGGCATCTCATGGCCGGGCGCGACCGTAAAGAGATGTGGGATATCCAGAAGCAGTTGCAGGAGAATGGAGGGATACACCATGATCCCGCGGCATCGCGCACGGGACTCTTGCAAATGGCCTATCTGATTAAAAAAGAGGTAAAGAGAGTGATCGAAGGAGAACCTATTCAATCGGAACACTCTGTAGCTCTCATCAATATGAAAACACTGAACATCTCCCGGCATTCCTTTCTACCTGACCCAATCTGTCCGGTCTGTAGTTCAATACGGGATGACTCTTCAAGTGCAGCATGCATTTCGTTGCAACCAAGTCCGAAGGTTGAACCCCATAGTTACCGTAGCCGCTCCATGGATGAGTTGAGTCAGGTGCTGGCCAAAGATTATCTTGATCACAGGATGGGCTTTTTAAATAGCAAGATGGTCGATCTTGTACCGCCTTTTGCCGATGTCAGTGTGAATCTCCCCCTGTTCATGGGTGATGAGGGAGCCGCAGGACGGACGAATTCCTATGCGATAAGCGAGATGACGGCGATCCTTGAGGGCTTGGAGCGGTATTGCGGCCTTGAACCGAGGGGAAAGCGGACCGTCGTCCATGACAGCTACAACAACCTGAAAGATGAAGCACTTGATCCTAGTAAGCTTGGTGTCCACTCCAATGAAATGTACGGAATACCTGGTTTTCCTTTCAAGCCATTTCATCCAGATACGCCGATCAATTGGGTTTGGAGCTATTCATTTTTACAGGAGCGCCCGATTTTAGTTCCGGAGCTGCTTGCCTATTACAGTTTGGGCTGTGGGGAGGGTTTTGTTTATGAAACGTCCAATGGCTGCGCGTTAGGGGGCAGTTTGGAAGAGGCGATTCTGTACGGGATTTTTGAAGTGGTGGAACGAGATTCATTTCTGTTGACTTGGTATGCAAAGCTCCCTCTTCCCCGGCTCGATCCGTATTCAGCGAAAGATGAAGAATTGGCGTTGATGATGGACCGGGCGCGAGCAGCAGCGGGGTATGATATCCATTTGTATAACGCAACGATGGAGCATGGAATTCCGAGTGTTTGGGCGATGGCGAAAAATAGGAAACAAAAAGGATTGAACCTCATTTGCGCAGGCGGGGCCCATCTGGATCCGGTCCGGGCGGCGAAAAGTGCCATTCATGAGTTGGCGGGCATGATGCTGACCCTTGACGAGAAATTCGAAGCGAATCAGGAAGAGTATGAGAAGATGCTGGATGATCCATTTCTCGTGCAGCAGATGGATGATCATGGCATGCTGTTTGGACTGAAGCAAGCGGAAGGACGTTTGCGTTTTTTACTCGAAGAAA
Organism: Peribacillus sp. NPDC097295; assembly: GCF_044761665.1. Lineage (NCBI taxonomy): Bacteria > Bacillati > Bacillota > Bacilli > Caryophanales > Bacillaceae > Peribacillus > Peribacillus sp. NPDC097295. Next base: position 626,104 of record NZ_JBIWCW010000001.1, on the reverse strand, counting down.
ATCGGCCATTGCGTACATTCGAAGAGGAATTCAAGGTTTGGGAGTATCATGCTGATTTAAAGGATGACCTGGAGGGCGTTCTGTTACAGTTTCAGCAGCATGGCCTTGATGTGCTTGTGGTGGATCAGACGACGCCAGAGCTTAGGAAGAATAACTTGCATTGCGTGAAAGTATTGATTCCCGGGATGTTGCCGATGACATTCGGTCACCATCTCACCCGCATAACGGGGCTCGATAGGGTTTTAAAGGTCCCGATGGATCTAGGATTTGTGAAACAACCGCTGACACTGGAACAACTGAATCAAGATCCGCATCCATTTCCTTAAGCGATGGTTAGGAGGCAGGAGATGAGCCTAGATCAATTTCTGCACAATCTTCAATTCGATACAGAGAAGGTAAGGCCGCCGGACTGGGAAGTGGATTGGGAGGATGCACCGCTTTCTTATAAACTCTATCGCGACTTGCCTGTCTACCCGTTCTCATCAGAAGTACCGCTGACACTGGACACATGCCAATCATCCTCCCGACCTGACTTCAAAGGCATCGGTCATTTTCTTTGGTATGTATTCGGCCTTACTCAAGTGAGTCAGTTCTTGAACGACTCGGAAAAAGTGGAATTCATGCAGTCTTTTCGTCGATTTGCTCCTTCTGGGGGAGCGCTGTATCCAAACGAATTGTATATCTACTTGAAAATCGAAGATCTACCTGCTGGTGTGTACCATTATGATGTGGCACACCATCGGTTGGTATTATTGCGAGAAGGAAACTTTGATGACTACCTGGGCCGGGCTCTTGGCAATCGATGCGATATGTCGGCTAGTTTTGGAACGGTTTTCGTGTCGACGATGTTTTGGAAAAACTTCTATAAATACCACGATTTTTCCTATCGCCTGCAAGGGTTGGACGCAGGTGTCCTGATTGGTCAATTACTGGAGGTGACCAAAAGGTTCGGCTTCTCCACGGGCGTTGCCTTTCAGTTCCTGGACCGGGCCATTAATCATCTGATTGGGTTATCGGAACAGGAAGAAAGCACCTATGCCATCATTCCTTTATATGCGGGACCTACAAATGAATGTACGTTTGGAAGTGGACCGGGCCAAACTGACACCGCTTCTGAATTATGTAAAGAGTTGCCGGCGATATCATGTACGCACTATGTCCGGTCGAAGAAAATCAAAGAGTATCCCATGTTAATTTCAATAAATGAAGCATCCATGATCGACTCGACTCGCTCATTTCGTAAAGTGATGGCAAAGGAGGCGATGAAGAAAAAAGGGCATGAGATACATCTGCCACGGACGGAGCGATTGCCATATGACCTGGCAGATGTTTGCCGAAAGCGGTTTTCGCCGGAGATGGATTTCATTTTAGGTAAGGTTAGCCAGGTCCATTTAGCGACATTGCTACAGGAAGCAACATCCTCATACTCGTATACAAATGACCTGGATGGAGAACAGGAAATTTCAAATGATCTTGTCACCATATATGCTTGTCTGCATCAAGTGGAAGGCGTGTTAGATGGTGCCTATTATTATGATCGATCAGCGCATACCTTATGTCAGGTGGGGCTAGGGGATTATCGGGTCCAACTGCAATATGCCCTGTCACTGGATAACGTGAATTTACAGCAAGTACCACTCTGCCTGCATGTGGTGGGGAACAAGGATTACCTCAAATCAGAGCTAGGATACAGGGGGTACCGCATTCAACAGATGGCAGCGGGAATGCTTGTCCAGCGATTATTATTAGTGGCGACAGCACTCGAGATGGGAGGCCACCCGCTACTCGGCTTCGATGTGAACGTATGTGATGACATATACAGTATGGGTTCACTCGGAATAACAAGCCTAATTCAAATTCCAATCGGACCATATCGAGCACGTCCTTGGTTGAAGGGAAGTTTGCATAGTTAGTGAATTACCGGAAGCAAAATACTACCCCCTTTCTTTTTATAAAGAGGGGGTTTCCTGTTTTTGTGGAAGGAAAATAGTGTATTGGTGCATGGTCCAAGCCATTTGGTTCCTTCACTCATAAGATAATGAGAAACTATTAAAGGAGTGAAGGAAATTGAGCAAATGCGGTAAATGTAATAAGCATAAAGATTGTCGATGCAAATCAAAGAAGTGCCGTGATTGCGGGCACAAAAAGTGCCGTTGCGAAGGAAAATCACAACAAAATGTTAATCAAAAAGTTAGAGTGAGAGTGAACGCACCGGCAGGAGTAAGAGGAGCCACGGGAGCCACGGGAGCACCAGGTCCAACAGGTCCAACTGGTGGAGGAACGGGAGGAACAGGAGCAACAGGGGCAACAGGAGCAACAGGAGCAACAGGAGGAACAGGAGCAACAGGGGCAACAGGTGGAATTCCTGGTTTCGCTTATATTTATGACACAACTTCTCAAACTCTTGCAGCGGGTGCATCCGTCACGTTTAACACAAACGGACCAATTGTACCACCAGGGTTCGTAGTTCATACTGCAGGATCTACAGACATTACGATTTCACAAACAGGCACGTACCTCATCACTTATGAAGTATTTCCACAACAAGGTACGTCTGCATTCGCATTATTCGCCAATGGGATTCAAATCGCTGGTTCCAATTATGGCAGTACATCTGGTAACCAAACGTTTAGCGGGCAAGTTATCGTGACATTAGCTGCTGGTACTGTTCTGACTTTACGGAATCTCGACGGCGCTACTGTACTGAACAATACGATAAGCGGCCCAGGATCTGCGGCTGTTGTGAGTGCATCCATGGTAATTGAACAGCTTGCATAATCTTGCTTGAGATAAAGAGTCTATTCTTTCGTTTAAGGAACTGGAAACAGTTCCTTTTTTCATACATAGGAGAAGAGAAAATATCTTCATTTGTTGTTGCGGATATTTGCAAAAGTGGCCATTGGAATTGTACAAAATGGCCGCCAATTGGCCTTCTTAAGACGCTATAGTTCAATAGTGTAGTTCTTATTTTTCTTCTAATGGAGACAGGATGTTTTCATTGAAAGGTTACAAGCCAATTTAGCGTGTTGTCACCAAAATCAGTTAGTGTATAAACAAACTTTTGTTTTTGCCATTTTGCAAGGCTGCCTGTTTCGTTTGCATCGATATGCAATTGCCCATACTTCTTAGGAACTGGCATCATATGCGTTTCCAAAAATTCGACAGTTTGCTTCGCTGTCGCTAAGCTTTCTTCTGACTTTTCCGTAGTGGAACGGGCTATAAGGGCCCAGCGACCTTCATTCCAACTTGTAAATAATGATCCTGCTCCTGCATCTTGATACCCCGTTAGGCCATGCCCTAAATCAACAGCTTTACCATCTGTGAAAACGGTTTGATCGATTTCCTCACTTGCCGCTTTTTCCGTTTCATATTGAGTAATGACCAACTTGCCAACTAATTGCCCGGTTTCTTTTATCTTTGGATCGTTGATCTCTAGTTGTTTGTCTGTATTATAAAATGTAAAAGTCGCTTTATTCTGTGTTGAAGACGCGATAGCCGTTACATGTTTTCCTTTGTTCACAGGGAAATCTGTTGGTAGCTTAACGCCCCAGTCACTTGGAATGATACTCTGGAAATCGGCTTTTTCAGCTTTGCTATCACTTGCTACATTCGTATTCGGTTTATCCGCTTCTTTTGTTTCTGTCTTTACCTCTTCCGTCTGGCTCTTATCTGTTTCAACATCTACCGTTTGTTCAGGATTTTGTTTTTGTACCGCCTCTTTATCTTCATTTCCGCAAGCAGTCATCGTCACCATCATGAAGGTTAAAACGAATAGATATTTCAGCATAATCCCTCTTTTCTTTAGTATTTATCTAACTCAACTTAAACCTTACCATGAAAATACCCTTTTTTTAGGAACTCTAATCCATCTGCCTATCGAAAAATCCGCTGATGAACTGTTTTCTTAATTAGTACATGGAGTCACGTTTTTCCTGGCAAAACATCTTCACCAAACCTTATCCCGAGCATTAAATAATAGGGAGATGCCTAATTGAGAAAAGGTTTGACACAGTAGGATAATCCAACTATACTAGCTAGTAATTACAAAACACACTAAACAAATAAGAATAATCAGCTGATTGGAAAACCAAAGGCATCGACCCATATCTATGGGCGATTTGCGTTTGGTTTTTTTTATTGTAAAAGGGGGATATAGGCATGGAGGTTTTTTGGTTTTTACCGACGGCGGGAGAAGGCAGGTATTTGGGTACGGAGCATGGTAAGCGTGAGGTCACGATTGATTATCTTGAGCAGGTGGCGAAAGCCGTCGACACGCTCGGGTTCGACGGGGCGCTATTGCCTACGGGGGTTGCTTGTGAAGATTCCTGGGTGATTGCGTCGAGTCTTGTCCCATTGACGAAACGGATGAAATTCCTGGTTGCGGTCCGCCCTGGATTCGTCGCTCCGCCTGTAGCTGCGCGGATGGCGGCCACTTTGAATAAAATTTCCGGAGGCCGTCTCCTGCTGAATATCGTGCAGGGTGGGGACCCAAAAGAATTGGCCGGGGACGGACTCCATTTGACTCATGATCAACGTTATGAAATGAGTGGCGAGTTTTTATCTATATGGAATCAATTATTCAAGCAGGAATCTGTAACCTTTAAAGGGAATTATTTTAATATTGAGAATAGTCGACTCCACCCTTCCACTCCAAAGCAATCTCCGGCCTTATACATTGGCGGGACATCAGCTTCTGCTTATGAAGTGGCGGCGAAGCATGTCGATCATTATCTGACATGGGGTGAACCGGTCGATGTGGTCAAAAACAGAATCGACACTGTAAGGGAGTTGGCAAAACAACAAGGGCGAGAGGTGAAGTTTGGCATAAGGCTTCATGTTATCGTCAGGGAGACGGAGGAGGAAGCCTGGTCCGCAGCGGATGAACTAATCAAGTATGTAGATCAACATACAATTGATGAAATGAGAAAGAAGATGGCTGGCTTCGATTCTAATGCGCAGAACAGGATGAGCGATATCTCGTACAAAAACAGGGATTCGCTTGAAATCAGTCCTGGACTTTGGGCAGGAATTGGTTTGGCCCGGGAAGGGGCAGGAACGGCTTTGGTGGGAAATCCCGACCAGGTAGCTAGCAATATGAAAAAGTACCAGGAAGCGGGTGTAGACACTTTCATTCTATCTGGTTATCCCCACTTGGAAGAATCATATAGGGTAGCGGAATTGCTTTTTCCAAAATTAAAGAATTGAAATGAGAAGAAAGATAGGGGGGAATCACATGAAAAGAAAGTTTTCGGTTTTATTGGTTTGTATGATGATGGCGGTGCTTGTCATCGGATGTTCTTCGAAAAGTTCTACAGATGACGGCGGGAAAACGACAATCAGCTTCATCCACTGGCGTGGGGAAGACAACAAGGCCTTCAAGGAGCAAATTTCTAAATTCGAAAAAGAAAACCCGGATATCAAAGTCAATATGACGGTATACCCGTCCGAGGAATACCAATCGACTGCCCAGACTATCTTGAAGGACGGTTCGACGGGAGATGTGTTCGCGGCGTTCCCGGGATCGCAATTCGAGATTCTGAAGAAAGCCGGTCTGTTCACGGATCTTAGTGGTGAAGACTTTGTTGGGAAGTTCAATGAAAGCCTGATCGAAGTCGGTAAGGATGACGGGAAGCAATTGGCACTTCCACTTCAGCTCGTCTTCAACCAGCCCGTTTACAATGCCGGCCTTTTCGAAAAATTGGGACTAGAACCTGCAAAGGATTGGGATGGCTTCCTTGACATGTGTGAAAAATTGAAAAAGGCAGGCTACCTTCCCATCGCCTTCCCTGGAGCGGATATTGGACCAGGTCAGCTGATCAATTCGATGGTCATGAACAATGCGCCGGACGAGGAAGTTTTCACAAAGTTAGTAAATGGCAAGACAGAGCTGACGGAAGAATGGTGGGTCAAAACCCTTTCACAATTTAAGCAGCTTGTCGATAAAGGCTATATTTCCAAAGACTCCTTAAGCGTGAAGCATGACGGTGCAATTGCCTTGGTAGCCCAGGAAAAAGCGGCGATGCTGGCGACTGGATCCTTTGCGATGGCGAATATCCAGGCAATCAATCCGGATATCAAGCTGAAGATGCTGGCACCAATTACCGTTTCCGAGGGTGAGGCAAAGTACGAAGGGGTCCATACGACAACCTTCATGCTTGCGGTGAACAGCAAATCGAAGAAACAAGAAGCAGCCAAGAAGTTCATCAATTTCTTGACAGAGCCGGAAAACGCGTCGGCCTACGCCAATGAAACGGGTCAGCTTTTAACATTGAACGATGTGGAGTATAAGTCCGATATTCTGAAAGATTCAACGGAATGGATGGATAAAAATACAAGGTTCCAGCCGAGGTATACGATTACCAACGCGAACGTGGAAAAAGCCGTCCTGTCTTCCATCCAGGCAGTCATCGGCGGAACGGAACCAGATAAAGCGGCAAGTGACGCCCAGAAAATCGTTAAACAAAATATCGATGAATGAAAAGCGTACGGAGGGGGGGGAATCTTTCTCTCTCTCTTTCTTTCTTTCTTTTGTCTGTTAGGGGAGGTTATGCATCGTGCTGAAGAATAAACGATTGTTCCTGTTTATTGCACCAGGTTTACTTCTGTATCTCATCTTTTTCATCTATCCTACGCTTAGCGCGCTTTTCTATTCCTTCACCGATTGGGATGGCATCACACCCGATTATCAGTTCGTCGGGTTTGATAACTATGTGAAGCTAGTGACGGAGGACAGCATTTTTGCGAAGGCTTTTACGAATAACATCAAGTTCATGCTGTTCGTCGTGATTTTCCAGACAGTCCTGTCGCTGCTGTTCGCTTTGTTTTTAATCAAGAATACGAAGGTCAATGTGTTTCTCCGGGCGTTATACTTTTTCCCGACGATTCTTTCCTCGGTATCGGTCGCGTTCATCTGGACCTTCATTTATGACCCGAACATGGGGTTATTATCCAGCCTGCTTTCTGGCCTGAACCTCGAGTCTCTTTCACAGAATTGGCTGGGGGATGAGGACATCGCCATCTTCTCGATTGCAGCCGTTCAAGTTTGGTTCCATACGGGACAGATGCTGATCATCTTCGTCGCCGGACTTCAGGCGATTCCAAGTGAATTGTATGAGGTGGCGAGAATTGAAGGGGCCAGCCGCTTGCAGACGTTCCGTACTGTCACCTGGCCTCTTGTGGCACCGGCAGCGACGATCGTCATTGCCTATACGACGATTCAGTCGTTCAAGGCGTTCGATTTGATCTTCGCGATGACCAAAGGGGGGCCAAACTACTCGACGGAAATTCTGGCCACCTTCATCTATACCACGGCGTTTCGTAGCTTCAAGTTCGGTTACGCTTCAGCTGAATCGGTACTGTTCATGATTCTGATGGCAGTTATTACATATATACAATTCAAAGCCTTACGGGCCGATCGAGTAAACTATTAGGGAGGGGAGACCACAGCTATGAAACTTTCAAAAACGGTACTGATGCTTCTCTATGCGTCATTGATCATCATTCCGGTCCTGACGATTCTCCTGTCGACGTTCAAGCCAATTTCTGAAATGTACAGCAATGTGCTGGGATTGCCGGAATCCTTTCAGTTCGATAATTATGTCAATGTGTTCATCGACCAGTCGATGGGAACCTACTTTAAGAACAGCTTGACCGTCACGTTGGTCTCCGTCATCCTGACCTTGTTCTTTGCCAGCCTGATTGCCTTTTCAATTGTGAGGATGGGTGGCTGGGCTGGTGGACTATTGTTCAGTTTCTTCGCACTCGGAATGATGGTCCCGGCCCAAACGAACATGATTCCGCTTTATCAGCTCATGTATGATTTAGGATTGACGAACAGCCTTGTCGGGTTGATGATTGTCAATATAGCGGTGACGATGCCAGTTGGGGTGTTCATCCTGACCGGATTCATGAAGTCCCTGCCGAAGACGATATTCGAGGCAGCCATCATGGACGGTGCCGGCAACTGGCAGATGTATACCCGCATTGTCTTGCCGCTATCCCTGCCGTCCTTATCGGCAACGGCCATCTTCCTGTTCGTGATGCACTGGAACGATCTCTTGTATCCGCTTCTGTTCATCACGCAAGACGAGTACAAGACCCTGCCGCTTGCCTTACTGGAATTCCAGGGTGAATACATGACGAATTATCCGCTTCTGTTTACGGGAGTCATCATTGCTTCAGCGCCAATGGTCATTATCTATGTATTTTTGCAAAAGTACTTCATCGCCGGCATGACGGCCGGAGCGGTGAAAGGTTAATAAATAGGAAGAGGTGTCGGTTATGGAACGAGTTACACTGCAAGAAGGATTGTCTTTTTCAAGGATCGTCCACGGGCACTGGAGGGCGGCGGACTGGAATAAGTCCACACAGGAATTCTTAACTCTGACCGAGCAATGTCTCGAGTTGGGAATCACTACCTTCGATAACGCGAATATTTACGGTGATTACACATGCGAAGGACTTTTCGGCAAGGTGCTGAAAGCGAAACCCGACCTTCGGGACCGAATGGAAATCGTGACGAAGTGCGGCATTAAGCTCGCCAATGGCAAAAATGACTTCTCGCTCAATCACTATGATTCAAGCAAGGAGCATATCATCGAATCGGCCGAGCGATCCTTAAAGGAACTGAACACGGACTATATTGATGTCCTCTTGTTGCACCGCCCGGATGTGCTCCTCGATCCCGATGAAGTAGCGGAAGCCTTTACACTTTTGAAAAAACAAGGGAAAGTCAAGCATTTTGGCGTATCCAACTATCTTCCATCACAGGTGAACATGCTTCAGGCATCCCTGGACATGCCGCTTGTGACGAACCAGGTAGAGCTTTCCGTCATGTACCGAGACAACTTCGAGAATGGTGTACTGGACCAGTGCATCGAGAAGAAGATGCCGCCAATGGCCTGGTCGCCGCTCAATCAGGGACTTGTCTTCACCAGTGAAACGGAAAAGGCAATCCGGGTGCGAAACGCCCTGAAGAAAACCGCAGCTGAAATCGGGGCGAACGATATTGACGAAGTCCTGTACGCATGGCTGATGAAGCATCCGGCTGGCATCATGCCAATCGTGGGATCTGGACGGATTGAACGCATTCAATCAGCGGTTAATAGCCTATCGCTTAAGCTCGACAGGCAGCAATGGTATGAAATTTGGGTCAGCTCTCGTGGCCGGGATGTGGATTGATGCAAAAGAAAGGCAGGCGCCTCAATCGGTGCCTGCCTTTTTATTATGGTTAAAATCTGGTCATCAAGAGCCATGTGCCGATGGCTACAACGACAATGGCGAGTAATAATAACCCGTAGCCGAGTGGAGCGGATTTAAACTGTTTAAGATTTCCTTTATATAAAGATATCTGGTTGATCGTTCCATCCGGGTCACGCTTGATGAATAAGGTCCTGTCCTCTTCCGATTCTTTCATATAGTATCTCAGATACTTCTTATCATCCGTCAACGTAACCTCTATGTCTTTGTAACCCAACGATTCTAGAAAAGAAAGGAGATACTGCTTATTATACGGCTTATTTTTAAATTCCTTCACGATTATTTCGCGTCTGTTCATGCTCACTCTTCTCCTATCTAGCTCAATCAAAGTAGGTATTGAATATCTACCCAAGAATAATAGTAAAACTCTTGTTGCCGTTTTTCCATACTTTTTGCAAGAAGTTTGAAATTTTGATTGTGAAGGTACAATGAAATCAGGCAGAAGTGGGGGAATGGTCTTGGTTTCGAGGTGGGACTAACATCCTAAAAAATTCCGTTGACAATCAGTTTTAGTGTGTGTTAACTTTAATACATTAGCAAGGTAAAGTGAAAAGAACAACAATCAGCCAAAGGTGGTTTTTTTGAAATGAAACGTTCGAGTATATTTCTTCTGACTATAGTAGCCATGTTTTCACTTCTTGCAGCCTGTTCCTCCAATGATGGGGAAAAAGAGGACAAGTTAGTGATTGGAATTGATGATAAATTTGCCCCGATGGGATTCCGTGACGAGGATAATGAAATTACTGGTTTTGACATCGATTATGCCAAAGCCGCCACTGAAAAAATGGGTGTAGAAGCTGAATTTCAACCAATTGACTGGAAAACGAAAGAATCCGAGTTAAGTAGTGGACGTATCGATCTTATCTGGAACGGGTACACCATTACGGATGAGCGTAAGGAAAAGGTCCTTTTCACAAAACCGTACTTGGAAAATGCACAGGTGGTCGTGACGCTTGAAGATTCCAAGTTGACTAAGCTTGATGATTTAAAAGGTAAAGTGGTCGGTCTTCAATCGCTTTCTTCCGCATCAGATGCATTGAATGCTAATCCGATTAAATCCGAGGTCAAGACGATCACGGAATACTCCGATAACGTCTTGGCCCTAAGTGACCTGAAGGCTGGCCGTTTGGATGCCGTCGTCATTGATGAAGTGGTCATTGATTATTATATGTCCAAAGAAGAAGCTACATTCAAGGTACTGGATGAATCACTTTCTCCGGAGCAATATGGAGTGGGTGTGAAAAAAGGGAATGAAGATCTTCTGAAAGACCTTCAAAAAGCACTGGATGAAATGAACGAAGATGGCACAGCTGCCAAAATCTCTGAAAAGTGGTTTGGCGAAAATAAGGTATTAAAATAAGAACGAACAAATATTAGGCAAACAGGATTTCCTTTTGGGAACCCTGTTTTGTTTTTGGGGGAATCGATTCATGTCTATAGATTATCTTACTTCCATTCTGAAGCCCATGCTGGAAGGGGCCCAAATAACGGTCCTCTTGTTTTTGATCGCCATTGTCGTTTCCATCCCACTGGGCTTTCTATTAACCCTACTGGTTAGAAGTAAATTCAAGCCTGTCGCCTGGCTTGCTGAGGCGTACATATACTTGATGCGCGGTACGCCGCTATTGCTACAATTGTTATTCATCTGCTTCGGATTGCCGATGATTCCCGTGATTGGCGAATACATGGTATTGGATCGTTTCGTCGCTGCTTGTTTAGGCTTCATCTTGAACTACGCAGCGTATTATGCCGAAATCTTCCGCGGCGGTCTGTTGGCTGTTGAGAAAGGTCAGTACGAAGCGGCTCAAGTGCTCGGTTTGAATAAATGGCAAACGATGAGAAAAATCATCCTGCCGCAAATGTTCCGTGTCGCACTTCCTGCGGTGTCGAACGAATCTGTCACACTGGTCAAGGATACCGCGTTGCTTTATGCCGTGGCTGTACCGGAATTGTTACACTTTGCCCAGACGGCGGTGAACCGTGACTTTACGATCGTTCCGTTCTTCTTGGCAGGAATCATTTATCTGTTGATTACACTCGTATTAACGATGTTCTTTAAATGGCTCGAAAAACGATACAAAATCGAATAGAAGGAGTGGTGAATGTGGCTATCCTTGAAGTGTCCAACCTCAAAAAGTCATATGGCAAGCTAGATGTACTAAAACGGATAACATTGGATGTGAATAAGAACGATGTAGTCGCCGTGATCGGTCCTTCGGGATCCGGGAAAAGCACGATGCTCCGCAGCCTCGTCCATCTTGAAGAAATAAATGGTGGCAGCATTGCTGTCTCCGGCGAATATATGGTGAAGGATGGGGTTTACTCGAATCCGAAAGAACTCAAGCAAATCACCTCCAAAATGGGGATGGTGTTCCAGCATTTCAACCTGTTCCCGCACTTAACGGTCAAAGAAAATCTTGAAATCGCTCCAAAAATGGCCAAAAAGGAATCTTATGACGTCATCCAGCAACGAAGCACCGAGTTATTGGGGAAAGTGGGGCTCTCGAATCGATCATCGGCACTTCCGGCCCAGCTTTCCGGTGGTCAAAAACAAAGGGTAGCGATTGCCCGGGCTCTGATGATGAATCCTGAAATCCTGCTGTTCGACGAACCGACTTCCGCCTTGGATCCGGAATTGACAGGCGAAGTGTTGAAAGTAATGAAGGACCTGGCTGAAGAGCACATGACGATGGTCGTCGTCACACACGAAATGGAATTCGCCAAAGAAGTGGCCAATCGGGTCATCTTCATGGACAATGGGGAAATCATCGAATCCGGACACCCGGACGACGTCTTGACGAATCCACAGCATGACCGGACTAAAGCATTCCTGAAACGTAGCTTTAAATAATTCAATAGGATCGATGAGGGGCGTTTCCAATGGGGAGCGCCTTTTTCATGAGCAATTTGTCCATCTTTCACATGCGAGTATGCAGGATTTCTTATTTTAGAGTCGAATGAAACACGGGACATACATAATAAGGAGCATTTGCCGATGATCAAAGGTTTATATGAAGCACATTTACCCGTTCGTGATTTGAATCGTTCCATTGAATTTTATAAAGGGCTAGGTTTGGAGTTAGATCATAAAGTTGAAGACAGCTTGGCATTTTTATGGATTGAAAAGGATAAAAGCTGGTTGGGGTTATGGGAAACCGAGAAGGTGGAAGTGGAGTACCATCCTTCCTTAAGGCATATCGCTTTTGAGGTATCCTTAGATGGATTAAAAGGATCGGTTGCTTGGTTGAAGAATAAGGGATTGGAGGCGAGGGAAGCCTTTGGGTTTGAGCCCATCGAACCTTTTGTGATGCCTCACAAAGATTATGCCCATGCCAAGATTCATTTCAATGACCCTGATGGAAACAGCTTGGAGTTTATTTGTAAGATGGAAAATCCCCATGGAATCACGAAGCAAATGTACCTAAGTGAATGGGAACAGCTGAATTTGAAGTAGAAGGTAGTAGATTTTTTACTACTATACTTTGGTGACGAAAATCATTTTCTGCGCATTTCTAAGTTTTATCTATGCGAAACGAACTTATATCTGCGGAATCTGTGATTTATCTCCTTTAATAGGACTTTTATCTGCGGATATCGGCAATATATCGATTTTTCGACAATAAACGATCAATCCGAAGAAAAAGGAGCAGTCCATACAAAAGGCTTGTCAACGACAATGGTATCCACTGTCGATGACAAGCCTAATTCCTTATCCATTATTCCTTTCCTCTACTATCATACGCAATCCACTCTTCGCCCTGAGTGTAAGCAAGGGCAGGGGTTTTACTTCATGATGGTCAGGTGCGAGCTTGATTCGATATTGCTGGGCAATGCAGGCTAGGACCAGCACGGCTTCCATCACAGCAAAATGATTGCCGATACACACTCTCGGGCCACCACCAAACGGAAAGTAAGCAAATGGAGGGATGGTCTTCAGATAGTTGTTTTCAAATCGCTCAGGAATGAAAGATTCGGGTTGGTCGAAATACTCTGGATTATGATGCATGACATAGGAACTTAACAAAAACATCTCGCCTTTTTTGAAATGGTAGTTTCCGATGGACACATCTTCTGCCGCTTTCCGTGATATGACGTAGAGTGGTGGATAGATGCGAAGCGATTCCCAGATAATATTCTGAGTGTATGGTAATTTCATGAAATCATCAGGAGTGGGGGTGCGGTTTCCGATTACGGTATCTATTTCATGGAAAAGCTTAGCTTCCACTTCAGGATTCTGCGATAGTAAGTAGAGTGTCCAGGAAAGTAAGGTAGCGGTCGTATCGTGGCCGGCAAGGAAGATCGTCATCACTTCATCGCGTACTTGCTGATCGGACATCCCTAAACTATCCACTTCATCTCGGGCCTCCATCAGGATTCCCAACATATCTTCATGGCTCTTTGTATCTTTCCTACGTCCTTCAATGATGCTATATATCACGGTATCCAGTCGTTCGAGCACCTTTTTATATTCCCGGTTGCTTTTTGTTGGAATCCATAGAGGCAATTGAAAGAGATTCCTCATTCTTTTAAGAACAACCTTCATCACTTCATCTATCGGCTCCCCAATCAGGTTATACCCATCCTTGAGTTCCGTGCTGAACATCGTCTTGCTGACTATACCAAGAGCAAGGCTCATCGTGTCCTCAGTGATGATTCTTTCTTCCCCGTTTTTCCAGGTTGAGATATATTCCTTGGTTAGATCAATCATATCTTGTGCGTAATTATTAATGTGGGTCTTTTTGAAAGATGGTTGAATGAGCCTTCTCTGGCGCATGTGAAAATCTTTATCACTCGTAATGAGCCCTTCGCCAATGAGCGGCTTTAAGCTATCGAAGTCTTTCGATTTCAAAAACGACTTTTGCTTGGTTACTAGGATCTGTTTGATTAAATCCGGTTCTGAAATCAGGAAAACATTTTGGAAAGGTCCCAAGCGAAAATTTGCAACTTCCCCATATTCTCTAGCTAACCGTGTAAGAAAACCGATTGTGTCTGATTGAAACTCCTTTGTATGACCTGTTATGAGTCTACCTTTCGGCCCAGTGGGAGAATCATGAAGATTTTTATCCATCAATGGTTACATCCCTTTCGATAAAAGTGTACGTGTAATCATTCTATGTAGATTGTGCAAATTGGTTTGGACAAGTTTTCAAGGAAGATGAAGAACTGCACAAGAAAAGGCTGCTTCCAGTGAATGATGTCCAGATAATAGATTACGAGAATGCAGCCCATATTCTCTTTTTGTGCATAAATGTTTAATATTGGAAAAGTTAGGGTAAAAAGACTGAACTACTTAAAGGAGTAAGTATGTCCAATTTCCTAACAAGGGAGATAAATAGCATACTTATCCCTATTTATCTCTCGGACTATATTCCTTATAATAAGAAAATATGAAAAATATGACAAATGGTAAAACAGATACCAAATGATGAGGTGATCCTTTTGGGACTTGTAGAAGTATTAAGCGATTATAGCTCGTCCTTTTCTAGTGGAATAGCTAATTTAGAGGAGCAAATTAGCCGATTGAAGCTGGCGAAAACACAGATCAACAATGAACAGGAAGCAAGCCTTGTAGAAATCAAAGAAATTAAAAAACCCGAGTTAGGAAAAAGTTGGACCGGAAATCGTGCAACGGATTTTAAAGAGTCAAGAAGTGGAGCATACAAGGTCATGTTGACAATCGTTCAGGATGAGTACGATGACTATCAAGTGAAAATTGAAGAGAAAATCATTTTCCTGGAGATTCAAAAAGCAACGTTGGAAGCAGCGGCTGCAGCTGCCCGAGAAGCGAGTGAGCTTTTGGCTAAAGGGGAAGCCTTCCTTGACCAAGTAGAAAATAAAGTATCCGATTTAAAGAAGTTGGTGTTGTAAATGACGACAATTAAACTGAAACATGCAGTTGTGACAAAGCAAGTAAGCCAGGTGAAAACGGCCGTGGATGGGACGGCAATTGGGGCACTGCCGGCCGACCAGCTCGGCAATAATGATCTGAACTTCACTTCGAAATGGGAAGAACGGGAGACCAATCTGGAAAAGACCTTCAATCAATACCTGACGATCGTCAAAAAGAATCTGGAAGACACCCAGGCGAACGTGGATTTACTGAAAGAGCAGGATGAAGCCATCACCCATACTGCACAGGGGTATCAGCCAATATGACCATCTTGGAAGCAAAGCCCCTGAAGTCGGCCGTCAAGTCACGGGCCAAGCAATATGAGGATCTCAAGGGGCAGGTAGAGACACTGAAAAAGGAATTTCAGGGAATCGTCGACTTTGATGAAGAATTGGCGGGAGCCGGGGCGACGGCCATCAAGAACTTTTACCGGGCACAGGTTACCGTGGCCAATGCCTGGATCGAATTATTCACGACACAGATTAGCTTTCTAAAAGGCATTCCGGCCATATTGGAAGAAGCGGACCTATCCGGTGAGACCGTGGTCGAGGTGCCGTTTTTAGAGGGGGAAGTGACCCACGGTCTCTCCAACGCCAAGTCCATGGTGAACCAGCAGGCGAACGATCTTCAGAAGATATTTCAGAACATTGATGATATTCTTCCGCTTACGGTGTTCAAACAAGATGATTTCCATGAGAAAATGGAAAAAGCTGAAAAGGAAAAGAATACGACCATCAAGAAAGTGAAGGAAGTTGACAGCAAGCTGGTCGAGGAATACGAAGTGAGCGAGGGTCAGGAAAAAGTGGCCATTGGCCTTGTACAGGCCCTCATTGAAGCCACCAGTCAGGACGGTACCATTTCCCCGATGAACTTCAACCAAAGCGCCTTTCAAGCGAGTGCTGCTTATCAAGTGAAGGACGAAGTGGCTGCCAACATGAAAGGCTACCGGGAATTCAAGAAACAAGAGGCAGAGGCGCGGAAACTCGAAAAGGAAATGAAAGAACTCGAAAACCGGTCAGCTTTAGAAAAAACCTTGGATACAACTAAAACACTTGCAGGAGAAATGACGGGATATTATGATTTCCTAAGAGCCACAACGGGCATCGATCCCGTCACGGGCCGCAAGCTTTCCAAAGCCGAACGAATCGCCGCAGCTGCGATGGCCGCGGCCGGTATCATCCCAGTATTCGGTTGGGGAGCAAAAGCTGCGAAAGCAGGTGTGGTCGCCTACAAAGCAACAAAGGGACTCAATGCTGCGGACCATGCATTGGATGCCTATAAATCGACAAAAGCCATGGCCATCCTCAAGCAAACCGAAACCGGCCTTTATGGACTAACCGCCGCCAACGGACTCGGCGAAGCCGTCACCGGCAAGGACATGTTTGGTAACGAACTCACAGACGAACAGCGCCAAACCAGCCTGATGACAGCCCTTGGCATCACCGGTATAGCCGGCGCAGCCAAGGCCGCAGACAAAATGGCAAGCGGAACGAAATTCATCCCCTACAGCAAAGAATATGTACAAAATAAAGTCCAGAAAGTCCAAGAATCGATTAAGGATATGGGCAAGGCCCTAGGGAAAGTGGAAGTGCCAACTGGAGTTAAGGTAAGGGAAGTAGCCGATACGACCGGAAATACTTATAAATCTATTGGATTGGATAAGACACCGTTAAAGGATCTTGCGCAGAAGATTACGGCGAAGGGTGAGGGTAGTAAGGGTGCTAGTAAAGGTAGTTCTGGAGTAAGTGAAGTCAAAAAAATTGTGGACAAAGGGCAACAGTTTACGAATGGTAGAAAAAATAGGTTGAAGCCTGATATCAGGTATAAAACAGGAGAGTATGATTACTTTTATGAAACAGATAATGTAGGTAGGATTTCAAAGTTTGAAACAGAAAATTTACAATTAACAGAGAGAAAAGATAGATTGTCACACAGCAAAAATACACCAGGTAAAGTGAAAGGTCAGGACCATGCAGGGCATTTGGCAGGTGATAGGTTTGGAGGCTCACCTAAAATTGATAATTTGGTTTCGCAATTATCTGATGTTAATTTGAAGCAATATAAGAAGATTGAAGATATGTGGGCTGCGGCTTTAAAGGAAATACCTCCCAAAAAAGTAACAGTTGATGTTGAAATAATTTACTCTAGTAACGATATGCGTCCAGATAGATTTAAAGTTAGATATACTATTGATGGTGAATTTGGTTCTGAAAGTTTTAAAAATTAATCAAAGGAGGGAAAATAATATGAAAGAATTTGAAGATAAATTTAGTGAATTGCAAGCAGATATGATATCCATATGTATGGAATATGTTGAAGATAGAGCTGATAAAGTATATGTTTATGCTTCATGTGAAGAAGGAGTTATTGCGAGCAGGTTCTTTTATTTGATTAACAATAAATACGTAAAGTCTCATAAATTAAATGATGCAGTGGAGATTGGGGAGGAAAGGTACGATGTGTCTGCCGAACGAGGGTTTATGGTATTAGATATAATAAATGATAATATTGAAAAAATCCAAGTATTGTGCAAAGAATACGAAAGAGACATGCCAACTGAGATGAAATTAATATATGATGTTAAGAGTAGAAACTTCAAAGCAGAATACAAGTATGATTTAGTTTATACGCACGATGAGATTAAAACGGCCACTCATATTTTTAATGAGTGGTTTGAGGAGATTTCCAATTAATATGCTCGATTTTGGAATATATCAAGGAGTAGTGAATATCAAATGAACTTAAAGCACTTGATTGTCATTAGACAACAGGTGTTTTTTGTTTACTAGGCGTTATAAGTATAGACAACATGAATGGTTGCTTTTTTTGAATCAAAATCTCATGAAGGTGTACCATTATAGAATTGGTTTAATTAGGTAGTATTAAAAAACAATTATAGGCGATGCCATCACCGGCAAGGACATGTTTGGCAACGAACTCACGGAAGAACAGCGCCAAACCAGCCTGATGACCGCACTTGGCATCACCGGTATAGCCGGAGCAGCCAAGGCCGTAGACAAAATGGCAAACGGGACAAAACTCATCCCCTACAGCAAGGAATATGTACAAAACCAAGTCCAGAAAGCCCAAGACTCGATCAAGGATATGGGCAAGGCCATCGGGAAAGTGGAAGTGCCAACTGGCGTTAAGGTTAGGACAGTAGCCGATACGACTGGAAATACTTATAAAGCTATTAGATTGGATAAGACGCCGATAAAGGATCTTGCGCAGAAGATTACGGCGAAGGGTGAAGGAAGTAAGGGGTCGTTACTACCTGTTAAAGGACCCCAAGAAATTATAAAAGTGAAATATGGACAGCATTATACAAGAGATAAAATGAAGAAAGTACTAAAACCGAATATTGAATATACATCACCTGGAGGTCACGTATATAAAACGGACGAAAAAGGACGGATATCAAGTGTCGAAGGTTCGCTTGACTTAGGCAGTGGTAAACGTAATAAGTATGCGCAACGCATTGCTGGAAGAGAAGATCGTTTACCTGATGATCAAGGGGGACACTTGATTGCTAGTATATTCAAAGGATCAGGACAACTAGATAACCTTGTCCCTATGAATGCAAATCTAAATATGGGAGAATGGAAGAAGCTTGAAAGTTCTTGGGCTAAAGCTTTAGATAGTAATCCTCCGAAAACAGTTGAGGTAAAAATATATCCGGTGTATGAAGGGAATTCTATTCGACCTACAAGTTTTGATATTGAGTATAAAGTGGATAATGGTCGTTGGGAGATCAGGGAATTTGAAAATAAACCAGGGGGATAATAGAATTGAATGAAGATAAATTAAATGAGTTTTATCAAAAACTAGCTAAAACTATAAATGAGATTATTCCAGAAGAATGGTCAAAAGTATTTTTATATGGAGAAATAGGTGAAGGTACAGGGACAGCGTTCTTTTTTTATAGTACTCATAATAATGAGCAGCTAATATATAGCCACGATATACCGGAAATATATAGCATTAGTAGGTTGGAATATAGAGATATGTGGAGAAAATTAATAAAATGCTTAAAAGAGTTATCGGAAGAATTTAAAAATAATAATCAAGAACTATGGACCAATTTAACATTTACTCTAGAGAGTACCGGGAAGTTTAAAATTGACTATGATTATGAAGATTTATCTGAAGCAGATGATCATGAAAGAAGAATCATTTGGGAATATAATCGTTTGAATCTTTTACCTGAGTCTGAATATGATAAGAGTATTTTAGAAGAATATCTAAAAAAGAAAAGTGAAGATGTAGAGTAATGCTTTTCAATAATTAGGTTATATATGAGACTGTTCCAAGGGGAAAATAAGTAGGAATTGAATAAATAATCAAGGGCAGAAACGTTGTTTTTTTAACAGCATTTCTGCCCTTTAATTTTGGGGTTAATTTACTTTGATAAGTACTTATGAGACAGCACCTTTTTAAATGGAAATGAAATATATGAAATTAAATATTTTTTAAAGCAAAAGAAGAATGCGGCCTCTACCGGTTTCAGCTGATTAAAGGGAATCAACGCTGCGGACCATGCATTGGATGCCTATAAATCGACAAAAGCCATGGACATCCTCAAGCAAACCGAAACCGGCCTCTATGGACTAACCGCCGCCAACGGACTCGGCGAAGCCGTCACCGGCAAGGACATGTTTGGCAACGAACTCACAGAAGAACAGCGCCAAACCAGCCTGATGACCGCCCTCGGCATCACCGGTATAGCAGGCGCAGCCAAGGCCGCAGACAAAATGGCAAGCGGAACGAAGTTCATCCCCTACAGCAAAGAATATGTACATAATAAAGTCCAGAAAGCTAAAAGGTCAATCAAGGATATGGGCAAGGCCATCGGGAAAGTGGAAGTGCCAACAGGAGTGAAGGTTAGGACAGTAGCCGATACAACTGGAAATACTTATAAAGCTATTGGATTGGATAAGACACCGATAAAGGATCTTGCGCAGAAGATTACGGCGAAGATGTATTGAGGATTATTTTTTAGAATTCAAGCACTTGTTTGTCTTAGTTGGAAACAGGTGTTTTTGTTATGTGTGGAAAATCGTTAAATTTAGGAAACATTGGACTATGCTTCGTGAAATTCATAGCTCATGAAGGTAGTCCCATGATTCTGAATGAGGTTCGTTTAATCGATTAGATGAGTTGATTACTAGTTTAAGATTACAAAAATAATATACTATAAAAATTTTATAAGAACCATTCGTTACGGTGTTTATGTACTTTAAAAATACAATTTAATGTACGGGTTTCTCAAAAAGGGAAGTTAAACTGAATACATAGAGAGGCAGAGAGGTTGGTTTAACAACATTTCTGCCTCTTTGATTTATTCGAAATAAGACTGAGGGGACAACACCATTAGTACTCTGAACACACTAAAAATGAATACAACCAAAACGTTAACATTCATATACACAAAAATATTGACACTATCTATTATAACAATATAACTAAAAGAATATTCAAGCTCAAAAAATATTATTAGAGTTCAATTAAACTGAGAATTATTTAATAAAACTGGAAAAATTTAAGTTTTTTGAATTTTCATAATTAATAATTTTATATTACATTGATTTTATTACATTAAAGGAGTTGGGTTATATGAAAGGTAAAATTGTTACAGGCATTGTGTTATCACTTGGGTTGATGGTCTCCGTTCTTCCGCAATCTGAGACATGGGCTGCTTCTAAGAATGTATTGAGCTCAGAGAAATACAATAAAGAAAAGGATTCTATTGAATTCAAGTCAGGAAATCTGACTTCTCCATCAAGCGAAGCACCTGAAACAATTTTATATAACTTCTTAGATAAAAATAAACAATCTTATAAACTTGGCAGTAAGAAAGCGAAGGATTCTTTCAAAGTACTGAAAAAAAGCAAGGACGAGTTTGGAAATACAGTGCTTAAGCTTCAGCAAACATTTGAGGGTGTCCCTGTTTTTGGATCCACACAGGCGGTTGTCCTGAAAGATGATGGTGTTTTGAATGTAGTGTCCGGTACAGTTGTATCTGATCTTGACACAAAGCTTGATAAAAAAGACAAAAAAGGCATGAAGGCTTCACAAGCGGTCGAAATAGCTGAAAGCGACCTAGGCTTCACTATAAAATATGAGCAAAAGCCAGATACTGAATTGGTAGTGTTTACAGAAGATGATAACGCTGAATTCGCCTATAAAGTGAATTTAAACTTTTTGGACCCAGAACCAGGAAACTACTATTACTTTATCTCAGTGAAAACAGGGGAAATCCTAAATAAATATAATACCCTGGATGAAGTCTCCGGCACAAACTCTGTTGGAACAGGTACAGGAGTTCTTAAAAATACGGTCTCACTTAATACAACTCTATCAAGCGGAAAATACTATTTACAGGATAATACGAGAGGCAAAGGTATTTTTACATACAATGCAAACAACTCATCAAGCTTACCGGGAACTCTATGGTCCGATGCGGACAACGTATTCAGCGCAACCAGTGATGCTCCTGCGGTAGATGCCCACTATTATGCTGGCAACACATATGATTATTATAAATCTACTTTCAATAGAAACTCTTATGATGACAACGGCTCAGCGTTAAAATCAACCGTCCATTATGGAAGAAATTATAATAATGCTTTCTGGAACGGCTCACAAATGGTATACGGAGACGGAGACGGCTCTACTTTCATCCCTCTATCAGGCGGATTGGATGTTGTCGCCCATGAATTAACACATGCTGTGACGTCATCTGAGTCCAATCTGGTTTATCAGGGAGAATCAGGTGCACTAAATGAAGCGATTTCTGATATCTTCGGAACAGTCGTGGAATATAAATATCAGCCATCCAAAGCGGATTATCTAATTGGTGAAGATATTTACACACCTAGCGTATCAGGCGATGCCCTTCGTTCGATGTCCAATCCGACTGCTTCCGGCGATCCAGATTACTATCCAAACCGTTACACAGGCACAGCGGATAATGGCGGTGTCCATACCAATAGCGGAATCATTAATAAAGCGGCCTACCTGATAGCGGCTGGCGGCACGTTCCATGGTGTGACAGTTAATGGAGTCGGCATTGATAAATTAGGAGCCATTTTCTATCGTACCAACACGGTTTATCTGACGTCATCTGCCACTTTCTCACAAGCAAAAGCTGCAGCAATACAAGCGGCTGTTGACCTTTATGGATCAAATAGTGCAGAAAAGACAGCCGTAACAAATGCTTTCACAGCAGTAGGAATCAATTAATCAAACCTGATACAGTTAGATAGGAAGGGGGTGTCCCAAAAGCCAGGTTAATGGCTTTAGGGGCAACCCCTTTTTATATAATTGGCTTGAGTCAGTTCTTTCCATGAAACAATTAAAGTCCAGAAAGCTAAAGGTCGATCAAGGATATAGGCAAGGCTATCGGTAAAGTGGAAGTGCCAATAGGAGTTAAGGTTAGGGAAGTAGCGGATACAACTGGAAATACTTAAGGTGTGGATAAGACACCGTTAAAGGATCTTGCTCAGAAGATAACGGCGAAGGGAAATGTAGTTCTGAAGTACGTGAAGTTAAAACCCTTAATCATCCATGTGATTGAGGGTTTTTAAATTTTCTAGTATACCGAATAAAGACTTATAGAAAATTAGTTTAACATGGTAAAGTTTTTGATAAATAGCACCCACATCACACACCTAAGTTCCTAACTCCAATATTGTTACTAAATATCCATTTTTGATAATATTATCCTTTCCTAGAATCTACTATGGTAATATAATACTGCGTTTGCGGAAAGTATTAACGGAGAAGGAACATATAAACTTACAGGTACTTTAAATAATGGATATGTAGGAATAACAAGTACTATTAAATTGGTTAAGCTGAACAAAACTAAGAAAAATGCTTATGTTAAGCTATTTTTAGAGCAAGGAGAGAATCAAAAAATGAGCATGGATGTAAGTGTTTCACCTATGTATGCTATTTTTGGGATATTGGAGATAGTTCTTACTGTGTTGGCTATTCCTGCAATTATATACGGTTTATATTTATTACGTAAGATATCAAAAAAATAGCATGGAGAGTCGGTTAGCTTTTAAAAAAAGCTGATCGACTTTTTTTAGTAAAAATTAACATTTTTTCGTTGACTCTCTTTTTTTGAAGTGGTATATTTATTCCAATCTAAGAAAAGGTGTGGTGTTTTATGTCGGGAGTAGGTATCAACTAATTTAGTTGAATAAGGTGTTTAATCACTGTTTTTATTAGTGTATTAAGTGTGCCTTTTTTACAGTGTTATTCTGCACTGTAGATACCTACCTTAAGACTGCTTCCTTTTCCATAATCGTGTAACATGAAGGTGTTACGGCGAAAAGTATGGTGGGATTTGTCCTGCCATGCTTTTTTGTTGTACATGAGTCTCTTTGATCTGCCTATTATGTTCGTGATGAAGGTCCTTATTATAGATAAGACCGATGCCCGCAGGAGCTTTCTACTCAAATGAACAGTTGTTCATTTGTATAGGTAGGAGGTCATTTGCGGGCATTTTTTTTTGAAATCGAGGTTGGAATTTCACTTAGTCAAGGAGGATGATGTCATGAATACAACGACATTTGATAAATTACAATATAGCGAACTGAAAGAACGAGTCAAAAGCCATTGCGTTAGTGGGTTAGGTAAAGCGCTGTTGGATCAACTTCAGCCAAGTTCCCTGTTCAATGTTGTGAAGATTCGATTAAATGAAACAACCGAAGCCAGGCAGTTATTGAATGCCGACAACCATATTCCTCTAAAAGGAATAACGAATGTGGGGAACTTCATTGTGAAGCTAGAAAAAGGAATGATTTTAGAACCCGCTGAATTGGTTGCCATCGCTGATTTCTTAAGAGGTTGCCGGAATATTAAAAAGTTCATGGAAGATAAAGAGTTTTTCGCCCCCACCCTGCATGCCTATGCCCATTCCATGACTGAATTCAGGAGCATCGAAGAAGAGATTCAGTTCGTTATAAAGGGGAATATGGTCGTTTCCGAGGCGAGTAAGGAATTGAAACGTATCCGAAACCAAATCGGTAAAACCGAGAGCAAGATAGAGGAGCGCTTGAATAAATTCTTAAAAAGTGGAGCGAATAAAGAGTTCATTCAGGAGTTTTTCATTAGTAAAAAGGATGATCGCTTTACGATTCCGATTAAAGCATCTTATAAAAACCAGGTGGCTGGAACCATTGTAGAAGTTTCATCTAAAGGGGCCACCGTATTCATGGAACCAGCTGCCGTGACGAAGTTAAATGTAGAATTAACCAGTTTAAAAGCTGAAGAATCAATGGAAGTGTACCAATTATTGGCGACCCTTTCCGGTACGATTTATGAGCAACTAAAACCGATCAAGGTAAATATCGAACTCATCAGTCAATACGACATGATTTTCGCAAAAGCCAAGTTCAGCAAAAGCATGGATGCCATCGAACCAAAAATCAATCATCATGGATATATCCTGTTAAAGGGTTGCAGGCATCCTCTTTTGCCTCAAGATAGTGTTCCATTAGATTTCGAGTTGGGTAAGGATTATCGCAGTCTCATTATCACGGGTCCTAATGCTGGCGGTAAAACGGTGGTCCTGAAAACCATCGGGATCCTCACACTGGCCATGATGTCGGGGTTTCACATCCCAGGAGAAGAAGGAACAGAACTCGCTGTCTTTGATCACGTATTTGTAGATATCGGCGATAATCAAAGCATCGAAAACGCGCTCAGTACTTTTTCGTCACATATGAAAAACATCTCGGATATTATGAGTGCAGCTTCCAATCATACTTTACTTCTATTCGATGAAATAGGAAGTGGGACTGAACCAAATGAAGGAGCGGCGTTAGCCATTGCGATACTGGAGGAGTTTTATAAAATGGGCTGCCTGACGGTTGCAACCACTCATTATGGAGAAATCAAACGTCATTCGGAAAGACATAGTGATTTCATGAATGCGGCGATGCAGTTCAATAATGAAACATTAGAGCCCATGTATAAACTGTTGATTGGTGAATCGGGGGATAGTAACGCCCTTTACATTGCTAGAAAAATGAATGTTCGTGAAACGGTCTTGCAAAAGGCAAGGCGTTATATCGACAATAAAGACTATGATTTAGACCGCGTCGAAGCACATAAAATCAAAAAAACGAAGGTCCAATCGCCAACAAAAGAAGACGTGTATGAATTTGAAGTGGGAGATAGAGTAAAGGTAAACGAACTGAACGGGGAGGCTATTGTATATAAGAAAAAAGATGCCCACAACCATGTCGTGGTGTTTTTCGAAGATACCTTTATAGAGATCCAAGCGAAAAGACTAGAACTTACATTAAAAGCAAGCGACCTATATCCAGAGGTCTATGATCTAGATTCACTATTTGTCAGGTATGAAGAACGGAAATTACAGCACGATCTCAAACGGGGATCTAAAAAAGCTTTAAAGAAAATTGCTTCTGATATACGTAAAGAACGTAAGGAATGAATAGAAAGAAGAGAATTATTTTGAAATCTATACAAATTTCTGCATGATTGTCTATTTATAAAAAGTTCTCTTCCTTATGTTATAAACCCGCATCATGTTTCATTTTAAAGGCTACCTTTCATTACTAGGAAACTCGCTTTAAGACTTAGCGAGTTTTTTCTACTGAAAATAAAACGGACGCGATTATCAATACGCCAGGAGATGCAGATTTAGCAACGGATGGAGATATGGACATTGCACATGCATTGTTATGAGCTGATCAGCAGGGGGGAAGTAAAGGGTCGATCGACTATCTTTTTTTCAATGAAATAAATCAGTCGTTAAATTACTAACCATGATGGTCGTATCGGGTAACTGGTGGTCTCCAGAGCCTTTTCACAAATGAATTAGACTAAGTATCTTTTGGGTACCTCCTGCAAAGAATTAGTTTGGATATATAATTGACATTGAGAATCATTTTCATTTATATTAGAGAAGTAATGAAAACAATTCTCAATTAGGTAGGTGAGTAGATGAAGGTATTTATTGGCTATGTTAGTTTATCCGGTAATACCGAGAAAATGGCAATCATCATGAAGAATAGATTGGCGGCTGCTGGCTGTAAAGTCTATATGGAAAGATTGGATACCGTTGAAGTAGACACCTTAAAGGAATATGATTTGGCCTTTATCGGTTTATATACATGGAATAAAGATGAAGTACCTTATGAAGCGAAGGAATTTTATGAAGAGATTGAACAAATACATCCTCCCAACGTGAAGGTTGCCTATTTTGGTTCAGGTAACTTAAATGATGAAAATCCTTGTGCCGCGATACATATTCTTTCAGAAAAAATGAAAGAACGGGGATTTCAAGTGTATGATTCTATCTTAAAAGTCCATCAAGAACCTACTATATATGATCAAGTGAAGAAATGCGAAGAGTTTGCAGATCATGTTCTTATATGGGGGAGAAAAAAGAGAAAATGGAGATTTTTATCGTTGAATGGAATGTTACTTTTTCCAAAATACGATGGGTCTGCTTATTTATGAAGGAGGGTTTTCATGAGAACCCAAATAGATAAAAAGGGAGAAGTCAATAAAGATCAGATAATCCAAGAACTACTGAAATTTGGTATTTTTAAAAAATATAATAAACAACTATACGAACTACCATTTGTGGTCCTCCAAAAAGAATTCAATCAGCTAAGAGGTGAATGAAGAATGCCGAGAAAAAGAATATCTTTTGATCAACTGCTTAAAGAAAACCGGAACCATTTACTTCAAGATAAAAGGGAGGTAGAACGTATATTTATCAAGATTGATCAAAAAGCGACGGGTGAGTTAAAGAAAAATCAACAGGTACAGTCATGATGGGTCAGTCATACAAGGAAAAAACCGAAAACGATCTTGGTTTTCGGTTTTTTCCTTGTGTGTTATCAAAAGGCTGTTTGTAAAGAATGTTGTTTTGATAATAGTACATGCACAACAAAAATATTTGTATAATAAACCTTCTTTTTCCGATTTATAGGAAAATGTAGACGGGATTTAAAATGAATAAATGTTGAGAGGATAAAAGAAGTATGACTAGAAACAAATATTTGAAAGTTATAATACCGTTAGCTCTTATTGTAATCTGCGTTTATTGGTATTTCTCTAATAAGGTAATATCAGGAACTTCAGAAAATGGAGTGTGGAAGGTAACGTATTCAAAAAATAAAGATGCCAGTGAACCATATGGATGGGAGGGTCATTTACATCAAAGAAATAACGACAGCGTAACTGTAAAATCTATTATAGTCGAAGAAAATGATACAATTAATACACGTATCGATAGTTTTGAAGAAGGCAGGTCAGAAGATGGAAAAGTTACTGATCTGCATCCCTTTTCAGATGATTTTTACTTAGGACCTAAGCCACCAAAAGGCACAACTGTATCCGTAGTTTGGGAGCTTAACGATAAAATATATACTGATATAGTTAAAATTAGGTAGATGTTAAATGGACAGCAGAAATGCTGTCTCAGTTTGTCGACAAAAGGAGCACCGACCTTTTTAAAAAAATTCCCTTAGATTAGTCATCCAACCTCTACTCTTTTGCCCGCGAAACACTTCGAATATATAGATTTCACTTGTTGATAACGCAATGTTGATTGGAACGGAAGGTACGAGACTCCTGCGGGACATGCGCGTCTAGGGGAGACACCGAAGGCGAAGCAGACGGGGCTCCCCGACCGCCCGCGGAAAGCGAGTGCCTGTAGTGGAAATCAACGTTCACATTGACAAACACACTTTTCATCGAATTTGTCTACAGTCTAGGACAGCAGAAATGCTGTCTAATTTAATTTTCAAAAATATTGCGGGCACAGCCACAATAAAAAGCCGATTGGTTTTATTTAAACCAATCGGCTATATGGACGTTCCTATATTTAATCGTTATGCTTTTACCGTTTTTCGTACTTGGCTTGCATGTAATTTTTTCATGGCCAATCTAGCAATAGGCTGTGCAATTAACGTTTCAACCCAAAATGCGATGAAAAAGTTACGAGGCCAGCTATAAAAGAACCTTTGAAACGGTTCCCAACTGATTTCCCCCATGCCAATCCAAGACCCCATAATTGTCAGTAGAATGGACAGGATGGTTACGCTAAATAATATCGTGAATAACACCCTGGCATTAAAGCTGTCCGTTGGTTTAACAAACTTTGGTACGAGTTTAGTAACGAGTGGATTGGCAACGAAGGTTACCAATATAACGACACAAACCCATACGATTGGAATGACTTGTAAGGTATCAAAATACACATCTTTATTGAATCCGAATTCGAAACCCATAATAAGTGGTCCGATGATGTTGACTGAAAGAATGGATATGATCGCCAAGAATAATATAAATTCTTTTCCATTCCGTGGTAATCTTGTTTCTTCGTGCATATTGAGACCATCTCCATATTAAAAATATTTCAGATGGCAGACGTATCGTGAGACATATATTTTTGGCCAATAATCATGGCCAATATCTCTACACACTGATTTAAATATTATCTCCTTTTAATATATTTTTTTCAAGACTCCTATTTGAAAAAATTCAATTTAAATGGTAATTCTCCTCTGTAACAGGATAGAATTCTGTGGTTTGTAACTTACCTGGTTGAAAACAATTTTACCCTGACAATTCAAGTATTCATGCTTCAGAAAAACCTTCAACTGCAAACTTGGTTGCATCGAGTTTGCTCATCCGAATCGAACTCATAACACCAAAAATTCCATTGCCACGATATGTAATAAAACATCAATTTCACCAAATCAATCTACCCCATTTTTACCTAATGTCTCTTTTTTGCTCAACAATTGAGCAAAAAAACCTTGAAAGGCTGGAAGCCAGTCAAGGTTCATTTCTTATGTGAAGCCGTTTGAGGGTTCTTGAGAGCCGGCAACAGAATCCCATCAATAAGAGCCGCGTAAGAATCCGGGTCGAACGTCCGCCGTTGAACAAGTCCCTGATAAGCAGCCATGGATATAATAACCTGGCATGCCAACTCCACATCCGCATGAGCGGGAATTTCACCACTGGTTATAGCTCGGTGAATGAGTTCGTGATTTCGGGTATCCCAAGACTCGAAAATCTCGATTCCCCCACCCTCTGATACTTCCATCTGTTGCAAGAAAGATCCCAGCCCCATGAGGACTCGAAGCTTTTTCTCTCCTTCTTCGATCGATTGCGGCTTCAGAAGGGCGAGAAGATCACCACGTAGTGTACCAGTATCAGGCAAATGCTCCAACTCAAGATGACTTTTGTTCATCCATGCCAAGGCTTCCTGGACGAGTTCTGTTTTGGAAGACCAGCGGCGGTATACTGTCGCTTTTCCGGCCTTCGCTTTAGTGGCAACCATATCCATTGTCATACCGTCGAAACCAGCATCGGCAAGAATATCTATGGCTGCTTCAAGAATTTTTGCGTCCTTTGTGTGGTCGCGCTTACGGCCTAATGTTCGCGCAGGCTTTTCAGTCAATACCACAGCTTCTTCGCTTCGCTCGGATGTTTCTGCACTTATTTTCTTCATAGATTTAACCCCTTTTAAACAAAATAAGAAACTTGTTAGTTTCGGAACTTTACAGTTCCGTAATTGTGTGGTTTAATATCATTATCCCACAACGGATGGGAAAATTATAGATACTATTCCAAAAACAAAGGAGATTAAAACCATGCAGAACAAGCCCGTCGCGTTGATTACAGGAGCTAATAAAGGAATAGGATTACAAATCGCAAAGGATCTGGCAGCAAACGACTACACTGTACTCATCGGCTCTCGTAGCTTAGAGAACGGAAAGTCGGCCTCTGCTAGCATTGGTCCTGATGCGCATGCTCTCCAGCTCGATGTGACAAATCAGGAATCAATCTTTGCTGCGGCAGAGCGTATTCGGAACGAATTTGGTCGGCTCGACGTGCTTGTGAACAATGCAGGCATCTCACATGCAGGCAAACCTGGAGATCCGTTTCCGAGCAGTGGCCCGGCAAGTGGGCTTATGACTGTTGCTTCGCTTGAAGACATCCGTGCAGTTTATGAAACGAACGTTTTTGGAGTCATAGCTGTCACACAGGCCATGTTGCCACTTTTACGTGAAGCCCCATCAGCTCGGATCGTCAACATGGGCAGCTCCGGTGGCTCTCTTAGCTGGAATTCTCTTCCAGAAAATCCTCACCGTGCGATGTTTGGAGCCTATTCAGCGTCAAAATCGGCTGTTCATGCGGTGACACTTGCCTTTGCTTTTGCGCTTGAATCAACAAATATCAAGGTCAATGCAGCATGTCCGGGTCATACTTCGACTGCACTTAATAATTTTTCCGGAGCTCGTAGTGTCGAGCAAGGAGCACGTGAAGCAGTCCGGCTGGCGATGCTTGATGCGGATGGCCCAACGGGGACGTTCTCTGATGAGGATGGTGCGGTTGCATGGTAATGAACGTTTATAAAACGATGGATATCATGGTAAGGGGGAGAGCTCAATGCGTGTTTTCTTAACAGGAGCAACCGGGTACATCGGTTCTGCGGTCCTCTGCGAACTCAAAAACGCCGGTCATCAGGTTGTTGGTCTTGCGCGCTCAGACGATAGTGCTGCGAAGCTAAAAGAGGTTGGGGTAGATAGTCACCGCGGCGATATCGATGATCTTGACAGTCTTCGCAGGGGTGCAGCTACTGCAGATGGCGTCATTCATCTAGCATTTAATCACGACTTTTCAAACTTCGACGGGGCACTCACCGCAGATTTGCACGCTGTTGAGGCGATGGGGTCGGCTCTGGAAGGGTCCGGTAAACCGTTCGTCATCACCACCCATAACAACGGATTGGCAGCAGAAAAAGTAATGGTATCGCTAGCTGAGAGCGGAGTGCGAACATCGATTGTCGAGCTTTGTCCTTCGGTACATGGTGAGGGTGACACGGGATTTGTGCCTAGATTAATCCAAATTGCCAAAACAAAGGGCTTCTCAGCTTATGTGGAAGAGGGAACCAATCGCTGGCCCGCAGTTCACCGGCTTGACGCCGCGCATTTATATCGTCTCGCCTTAGAAAATGCCCCCGCCGGTTCAAGGCTAAATGGGGTTGCAGATGAAGGGATACCCTTTCGTGACATTGCACAGGTAATCGGGCAACAACTGAACCTTCCAGTAGTCAGTATTTCAAGAGAAGAGGCAAATGACCACTTCGGATTCCTTGGCACACTTGCCGCACTCGATATTCCAAAATCAAGCACGTCAACTCAGGAACTCTTGAATTGGAAGCCTTTGCAACTTGGGCTGATTGCTGACCTCGAACAACAAGGTTCTTACTTCAATAATTGAATTGAAAACTTCCGTGGACTTATCTATGGTTTACTGGTGCACTTTTATAAAATTCATCATCTAATACGCTCCCTCATCATGTTCATACTAGGAAAACATGCTCCTATTCATACTCTCTGTAACAATTTCTCTCATCATGAAAAAAACAAGGGTTCTATAAAGTAAGAATAATGAATATTTAAAAAGAACGGATTCTACGGCTAGGTAGAATCCGTTCTTTTTGATTCCAATAAACAACCTTGATAATATATTAAGATTTCCATGGAAAGTAAGTAGCGGGAATAACATGTTAGTGGGTCATATCAAGGAAGTTGTGCAACATCCTGTTAAATCGTTTCGTGGGGAGAACGATTATGGGATCTATGGAGATCGTAGTCATGCATTTTTGGATGAAACCAGACCAGGTAAATTTTTAACAATCACTCAAGTATCAAGCATGATTTGTAGGGGAAGAGTCGATGGAGGCTTATCCAAAAGTTGAAATTACCACACCGGAAGGGAAGGTAGTCGATTGGGGAGATGTGGACTTAATGAGGGACATGGAAATCGAATCCAAACGGAAGATTTCCCTCATTGAATATTTGCCTACCCAAGTACCTTTAGGGTCAATCGAAGTTGAACATATTCAACTGGTTACGGATGCGTCCCTGAATGAATTGCAAACGATATGGGGAAAATCGACTCTCGATTATAGACGCTTTCGCCCCAACTTCCTCATCTCCTTAAAAAACCCCATCCCATTTATAGAAGAAACATGGTTCGGCAAACGATTAAAGATAGGAAAAAGCGTCGAAATCGAAATGAAAAGACACTGTGAAAGGTGCATGATCAGCACGGTGGATCATGACAATGCCAACCGAGATCCGTCCTTGCAAAAAAACGTTCTACAGAATCGAGATAATCATTTTGGCGTATATGTTTCTGTCATTCGAACCGGGGAAATATGTGTCGGAGATGAAGTTGTTCTACTAGACTGAAAATAGGAATACTGCCTACTACCAAGGATAGGCAGTGTTTTTAAATTATGGTAATATTTAGATAAATATTTTATAACTATAAGAAAAAGAAAGTGGTGTGGGGATTATGTTAGTACATAAGATAGATGAAGAAGTATCTTTGAGAATGTTTAATAAAGATGATGCTGTCGAGTTCTACAACCTGATCATTCAATCTAAATCCTATTTAAAAGAGTGGCTTGGATGGCTCGATCATACAAAGCGTGTAGAAGATACTGCCCAAAATATTCAATCAAGATATAGAGAGCTGATTGATAATGGGGGATATCCACAATCGTTTGCCATTATTTATAATGGAAGAATTGCAGGTACAATCGGATTTAATACAATAAACAAGGCTAATAAAATGGGTGTTGTGGGTTATTGGTTAGGCGAAGAATTTCAAGGTAAAGGTATAATGTCTAAAGCATTTAAAGCATTGATCGATTACGGATTTATCGACTTACAGCTAAATCGAATTGAAGTGAGGGTCGCCGTTGAAAATAGAAAAAGTAGAGCGCTTCCTGAGAGGTTCGGTTTTATGGAAGAAGGACGAATAAGACAAGCAGAGTGGTTATATGACCATTATGAAGATCACGTTATTTATGGACTGTTGGCTAATGAATGGAACTGATGGAAAGGGTCTATATTTAGCGGGGGAGGTTTTGTAAATGCGTCACCATTTGTCATCGTATTTCTGGAAATTACTTTGGTTAGCGGGCTTATTCGCCTTGATCATTAGTAGCTCTAAAATTGATGGGAGCATTCAAAAGAAAGTCGATGAAACGTTTGTAATCGAGCCACTATTTTGGTTCGATACCATTGCACCAATTGTGTGTGGTGTCTACCTGTCGCTGCTTTTCGTGAAGGGGTGGGCGTTCAAAGTCCATATGCCTCTTTTTTTATGCGTGACCATTCCCTGTCTACTTCTTTCATTATATGTACCAAGCGTTTATACCTTTTTCCCAAACGTAGAACACTTACCCGACCCCTATTGGCTGCTTTCTAGGGATGGTTTCAAGATCATACCAATTGTAGCTGGGTTGATGCTCTTTCCAAGCCTATTCGGGACCAAACGGGATTCCATGTAAAGGGGAGTGTGGTTGAATTAACGCATTGCGTGGTCGAATTAATGGATTCTGTGGTTGAATTATTGCCTATCGTGGTTGAAATCACGCCAGGGAAGTGACGAGTAATTTTTACCGCCCTTGTTTTTTGGATAGCAGATTCTATTTTTCTCCAAAAGAAAGAATTCCTTATTGAGAGATAAGAATGAGCTTGGAAGTGATTTGCCAAGCTCATTTTTAAGTTACTAGCTGTTATGTATGTCTTCTTGTTGATCTGTTAGCTCATTTTCTTCCTCATCTTCTGACGGTTCATGAATCGCATTCATATCTTTCATCATGTTTTGTTCGACATCTTCCATTCGGTTTTCCAGTTCGTTTAAGCGTTCAGACTTCGCTTCGCTAAACACGCCCCGTGAAGCGTCCATTTTCATTTCACTTGCTATGCTTCTATGTTCACGTTCCATGGAGTTCTTCACTTGATACACATTTTCGATACGGTCCAAGGATTGTGAAGATTTGATTAGGGAAGCCTGTGTGTCAGTTCCCGTCAATTCCTCTTCTTCGGTTTTCTTTTCTTTCCCTAGTGCCTTTTGACGCTCTTCCATTTCCATATCGGCTATTTGCTGATCGATTTCCGTAATTTGTAGCTCGAATTGTTTAAGTTGGTCTTCAATGGAAGAAATGTCTTGTCCTTTTTCCAATGTTCGTTCGGTTAAGTTGCTTTTCATTTCTTGAATGCCTTCACGTTGCTTCATGAGACCTTCAATCATGGAGGTTTGCTTTTGTTGCATTTGCCCGAATAATTGGAGCGAACTGCCGCTAATCGTGACTGTATCCTTTTTGGCAAATGAACTTTCTGATGCCGCTGCCTTTACTTGTTGGTGCTCAGGTTGTTTATATAACGGAACAGATTCCGTTCCAAAAGAAATTTTCATCGAATACCCCCTATCCACTTTATATATCGGCTCAAGGGTGAAAATTCATTAGTAAGTGGAGTGGCAAAATAACATTTCCTAGACTTCTATAAATGGTAAAATTAAGGTGATGATACATAACTGGACCGATGGAGGGATTAAATTGAAAAAAAGAATGATAGGTATGACCATCCTGTGCTTACTCTTTCTAATCGGCTGTTCGAAGTCGAAAGAACCGACATTCGAGGATTTTTTTCACGCGGAGATGGAGAAAACGAAGGAAGAGTATGGAAAGGAGTTTAATTATTCCTATTCCCTCGTATATACGAATGTCCATAAGTTGAACCAACATCAAGATAGCATAGCCATCTTCACTGAGCATAATCCAAATGGAGATCAAATTTTCATTGCTTATTTTGAAAAAGAAAATGGGAAGTGGGAGTGGAAGCAAACACGGGGAGCCGAGTGGGATAGCGCTGTTCAATGGTCTTCAATGAGCGAAGAACCATACATATACTCAGGTACGCTTACCGACGACTCTATTACAAATGTGTTTGCAGGTGATGAACCAGCCGAAATCATTGAAGTAGAGGAAGGGAAAAGGTTTTGGTATGCCATTAGCGATGTACAAAACGTTAAAGTGAAAGCGGTAAAGGAAGATGGCAGCGAAGAAAATGTCAAAGAAATAGATGAAGAGCTTATGAAGAATGAGGGGAAAAAATAAAAAGCCGTCTAGGATCCCCTATTACTATTGTTCAAATTGTGGATACATCCTTGGTTCTTATGTGGATAAACCCGATGATTTAGCTATGTGAAAATAATCGGGTGCTATGTATGCAATGCTTCTTAAGTGATTGTTCGTTATAATGAACTAACCATTCGATAGCTCTGCATTTTCATTCCATCTTGAAAAGGTATGTTCCTATCGTATTTTGAAAGGATAGAGGTAGGAGGAGATCATGTGAGAGAAGCAAGAATTTCTGAAGAAAAAATGAAGAAGCTGCTCGTATGGATTTTCATACTATGTCTGTTCGATGCTGTGGTAACCGATTTTGGTATCCAGGCAGGGTACATAAGAGAATTGAATCCCCTCATGAAAGAGGTGTATCAATGGAGCCGAATCTTTTTCTACGGATGCAAGCTTTTCCTTCCTTTGCTTCTATTGTGGATCTATCCGAGGTTGGAGCACCGGAAAATGGTGAACGGGGGAGCAGTGTTTTGTTTGGCAACTTATGCGGCAGTCACGGTATACCATGTTGCCTGGATGTTGATAGTTTTGAAGGGTCTGTTCATAGACCGATAAAAATGAATATTGACCGATATATCATTGAAATGGACCGATAAAAACCACAAATTGACCGATATATCTTCCGATGGATAAAAAAAGAATAATTGCCGCGTAGGCAATTATTCATTATATGTAATCATTTAGTTGTTGTCATTGTTGTTAAGGGCCTCTCCGCCCTTTTTACCGATCTCTTGATAAAACTCTTTGTCGTGATTTTTCGAAGTGACTTCTCCACCTGTACGACCAGCTTCTTCTCGACTCATCTTGTTATCGTTAGCCATGTTAATCACGCCTATAAAAGTTTTTGTATTGCTTACAGTTTAATATATATCCGGGTTTTTTATCTAGTAAGCATCTATTATCAAAAAAACTAACATTGTGCGAATTAACTAGAATACCATCCAATACTAGATTAAAGCTAATTGGATGCTCGTCCAATTTGTATAAGTAAAAAAGATGACCACTACATTTTTGGTCATATTTAACAAGATCCGGTTATTTCTATGCTCCATTTCCTTGTTTTCTTGAACAAAAAAAGGGAGGTTAATGTGCTGCGGGAATTTTTCAAGGATACTTAATCCAATCCAAATGATTACCCCAAAAAGCGGAAGAGCAATTACGCTTCCTTTCGAGCCCCAAATTTTCACTTCCCCGAAATTAAATTGAAAGGGAATCCGACTTGGTAAAGACGACCATTCCGTAATTATGTATAGGAGACTAGCAATCAGAAATAAGAGAGAAATGATATCCAAGATCATCTCTAATGGCGTTCTATTACGTTTTACAATCTGCCGCAGCTGTTTGATTCCTCTCATCCCCATTTCAATAATAAAACTTTCCGGTATAAAAGCATTTGACACTATCTCTATTTTAGCATGGGGGTTGCGAACAAAGTGAATCTATCCAAAATAATCCTCTCTATCAAGGAAAATGAATCATCATTAAAAGCATATTGTGAAGGTGAAATGTTATATAAAAATTCAATTCACCTATCTGTATGTATTTTCGTATCAGAAGATGATTTGTGGAAATTGATACATTTTTGAAAGAAAGTAAAGTATAAAGCCCTTCTATTAAAAAAGCCGATTCACATTCAAATTTTGAACGT
This sequence comes from Peribacillus sp. NPDC097295, assembly GCF_044761665.1. Taxonomy (NCBI): domain Bacteria; kingdom Bacillati; phylum Bacillota; class Bacilli; order Caryophanales; family Bacillaceae; genus Peribacillus; species Peribacillus sp. NPDC097295. The sequence continues at coordinate 589,297 of NZ_JBIWCW010000001.1, read as the reverse complement.
GAATCGGCTTTTTTGATGAATCCATTTCGTGATTGAAAAATGGCTAGTATCTAGACTGAGAGGTTATTCTTTGCCGATAGACCATTTACCATCTTGTATTATATACTCTCCATTTCGCGTTCGAACTGGATCTTGAGAAATAGACTTTTTGTTCGACATTGCTGTACAGTTCATCTGGATAATACTTTTGGGAAACTAATAAGTACTCTTTGCCTTTTTTCTTATAGTATGTGACTTTCACTGGCTGAGCTCTTTCGTAAGCTTTGGCATCGTCCCAGATGAATCCATACATAATATAGTAATAAGGAAAGTCAGTTGGTATAACTTGATAGAGGGTGTTTCCAGATTTATCTTTTCCAGATTTCCAAAAGTCATATTTAATAAACTTATTAATAAAGGCATCTGTAAAGGCTGGTGACAACTTCGCTTTAATCTGTTTTTTTGTATACGACTTATCAAGGCTATCCTGTAATTTTATCGCCTTGTCGGTGAGCTTTTTTGCTTCTGTCTTTGACATTGTTTTATAGTAGCGTAAATAATCATTCGAGGTATAGCTCGACTTTCCTTTGTAGGTGAATTTCGCCCAACCATTCTTTACAGAAAGAACGTTGAGTTTATCTTTATTGTACAATTTTCCAACTGATTTATGCTTGCTACCTGGACCGCTTCTGACATTTAAGTACCCTGATTTAATATCAACATAAGCTGTTTTCCCACTGGCAGCTTGAACCTCTAATCGAGGAGAGAAGCTGAATATTAGAGTCAATAGTAATAAGGAAGCAATAATAATTTTTAATGATTTGTTATTTTTCATCCGTTCCTCCTGGTAAAAATATCAATTAATATAAATACATACTACTACTTAAGTAAGTGGGTGTAAATACCTATTCTGATATAATTTATATTCATTATCCAGATTTTAGCGAAAGTTACTTGAGGGATAGGGGATAAGCTAAGCAAGATCTCTTTTGTAAATTGAGCAAATATGTTCACTTTAACAAACACTGAAGCTATGTCTTGCAGTCTAAGACAAACAGGATATATTCGGCTTTGGAATCCGCACCTTGGATAATCGTCTACTCTTTTTATTAGCCAGATTCATAGTATACAGACAGGTGAATTAAGGAGGAAATGAATTGCATAAAGATAAAAAACATAAAAAGTGTAAGCATTGTGGACATAAAAAATGTCAGTGTGAATCTAACCGTAAACATAAAAAGAGTAATCAAAATGATGTAAGGCAAGAAGTAAAAGTGGATATAAGATTACCTGGAGGAAGTGAACCGATAAGTCCAACTGGATCCACGGGACTTACGGGAGTCACCGGAATTACTGGACCAACAGGAACAACTGGATCGACTGGTGAAACAGGATCTACTGGAGTATCAGGGCCAACTGGAGAAACGGGAGCAACAGGGGTAACTGGACCAACTGGAGAAACAGGAGCACCAGGTATAACTGGATCTACTGGTGCAACGGGATCAGGGTTAGAGGATGCGGTAACTTTTAATCCGGCAGAAGCCCCGGGTTATCCCGCAGGCCAGATTGTAGAATATGAAGGAAGCCTTTATCGAGCAAATGTTGCGGGTCCTACAGGAATCCCCGGTCAATCGCCAGATTATACATTACTTGTATCGGGCGGGCCAACGGGACCGACTGGAGAAACGGGAGCAACAGGAATAACAGGCTCTACCGGTGCTACGGGAGCAGGTTTGGATGATGCAGTAGTTTTTGATCCAGCTGCAGCACCAGGCTATCCCGCAGGTCAAATTGTAGTGTATGAAGGAAGCCTTTATCGAGCGAATGTAGCGGGCCCGACGGGAATTCCCGGTCAATCGGCAGATTATACATTACTGGTATCGGGTGGGTCAACGGGTGTAACAGGACCGAGTGGTGTAACAGGTGCTACGGGAGAAACGGGAGCGACAGGAGTAACTGGCTCTACTGGTGCGACGGGATCAGGGTTAGAGGATGCGGTAACTTTTAATCCGGCAGAAGCCCCGGGTTATCCCGCAGGTCAAATTGTAGTGTATGAAGGAAGCCTTTATCGAGCGAATGTAGCGGGTCCTACGGGAATTCCCGGTCAATCGGCAGATTATACATTACTTGTATCGAACGGGCCAACGGGACCGACTGGAGAAACGGGAGCTACGGGAATAGTAGGACCGACTGGAGCAACTGGCGAAATAGGAGCAACAGGACCGAGTGGTGAAACAGGTGCTACGGGAGAAACGGGAGTACCAGGTATAACTGGATCTACAGGAGCAACGGGAGCAGGTTTGGATGATCTTGTAGCTTTTGATCCAGCAGAAGCCCCGGGTTATCCCGCAGGTCAAATTGTAGTGTATGAAGGAAGCCTTTATCGAGCGAATGTGGCAGGTCCGACAGGAATCCCAGGTCAGTCCGCAGATTATACACTCCTTGTGTCAAGTGGAGGTACGGGCGTAACTGGAGCTACAGGAGAGACAGGAGCTACAGGAGAGACAGGAGCCACAGGAGCCACAGGAATAACAGGGACGACCGGAGCAACAGGATCAGGTCTAGGTGATGCAGTAGCTTTTAACCCAGCTGCAGCCCCAGGTTACCCAGAAGGTCAGATTGTAGAATATGAAGGAAGTCTCTATCGAGCGAATGTAGCAAGTCCTACAGGAATTCCTGGTCAATCGGCAGATTATACCTTGCTTGTATCAAGCGGCGCAACGGGAGTCACTGGACCGACGGGAGAAACAGGGATTACAGGAGCCACTGGTGAAACAGGATCACCTGGTGCAACAGGAGCTACAGGAGATATTGGCCCAACAGGGGCAACTGGAGATGCGGGAGCCACAGGTACGACCGGAGCGACGGGAGCAGGTTTAGATGATGCAGTAGCATTTGATCCAGCTGCAGCACCAGGTTATCCGGCAGGCCAGATTGTAGAATATGAGGGAAGTCTCTATCGAGCGAATGTAGCAAGTCCTACAGGAATTCCTGGCCAATCGGCAGATTATACCTTGCTTGTATCAAGCGGCGCAACGGGAGTCACTGGACCGACGGGAGAAACAGGGATTACAGGAGCTACTGGTGAAACAGGACCAACTGGTGTAACGGGGGCAACAGGAATTACCGGATCAACGGGTGTTACCGGTGCAACAGGTCTAACCGGAGCCACCGGCTTAATTGGAGCGACAGGCTTAACGGGAGCCACGGGTGTTACTGGTGCAACAGGAATCACGGGAATAACTGGTGTTACTGGAGCGACAGGAATTACCGGAGCAACAGGCCTCACGGGATCAACGGGTGTTACCGGTGCAACAGGAGTTACCGGAGTTACCGGATCAACAGGTCTAACAGGGTCAACGGGCTTAACGGGAGCGACAGGTCTCACGGGAGTAACTGGTGTTACTGGAGCCACAGGAATTACAGGATCAACAGGCCTCACGGGATCAACGGGTGTTACCGGATCAACAGGTCTAACAGGGTCAAAGGGCTTAACCGGATCAACAGGTTTAACAGGGGCCACAGGGCTTACTGGAGCAACGGGCTTAACAGGGGCTACAGGGTTAACAGGAGCCACGGGAGTAACCGGAGCCACGGGAGTAACCGGAGCCACAGGCCTTACCGGAGCAACAGGCTTAACGGGAGCGACAGGTGATACTGGTGCCACGGGTGTTACCGGATCAACAGGTCTCACGGGAGCCACAGGAATTACCGGATCAACGGGTCTAACAGGAGCCACAGGAATTACTGGAGCAACGGGTCTCACGGGAGCGACAGGAGTTACCGGAGCAACAGGCTTAACAGGAGCGACAGGTGATACTGGTGCAACTGGCTTAACGGGATCAACAGGAATTACCGGATCAACGGGTCTCGCGGGAGCGACAGGAGTTACCGGAGCAACGGGCTTAACAGGAGCCGCAGGAATTACCGGAGTAACAGGTGTTACTGGTGCAACAGGTCTAACAGGATCAACAGGTGTTACCGGAGCAACAGGTCTCACGGGAGCCACAGGAATTACCGGATCAACGGGCTTAACAGGGGCTACAGGGTTAACAGGAGCCACGGGAGTAACCGGAGCCACAGGCCTTACCGGATCAACGGGCTTAACGGGAGCGACAGGTGATACTGGTGCCACGGGAGTAACCGGATCAACGGGTGTTACCGGAGCAACAGGTCTCACGGGAGCCACAGGAATTACCGGAGCAACAGGTCTCACGGGAGCCACAGGAATTACTGGAGCAACGGGTCTCACGGGAGCGACAGGAGTAACCGGAGCAACGGGCTTAACAGGAGCGACAGGTCTCACCGGAGCCACGGGTGTTACCGGAGCCACAGGCCTTACTGGAGTAACAGGAGTAACAGGAGCGACAGGAGTAACCGGAGCCACGGGTGTTACCGGAGCCACAGGTCTCACGGGAGCCACAGGAATTACCGGATCAACGGGTCTAACAGGAGCTACAGGAATTACTGGAGCAACTGGTCTCACCGGATCAACGGGCTTAACGGGAGCCACAGGAATTACCGGATCAACGGGTCTAACAGGAGCCACAGGAATTACCGGAGCAACGGGTCTAACAGGAGCCACAGGAATTACTGGAGCAACGGGCTTAACGGGATCAATGGGAATTACTGGAGCAACGGGCTTAACGGGATCAACGGGAATTACTGGAGCCACGGGTCTCACGGGAGCGACAGGAGTAACCGGAGCAACGGGCATAACAGGAGCGACAGGAATTACCGGAGCAACGGGTGTTACTGGAGCGACAGGTTTCACGGGAGCCACAGGTCTAATAGGGGCAACAGGCTTAACGGGATCAACAGGAATTACAGGAGCCACGGGTGTTACTGGTGCAACAGGTCTAACAGGATCAACAGGGGTTACCGGATCAACGGGCTTAACGGGAGCGACAGGTGATACTGGAGCCACGGGAGTAACCGGATCAACGGGTGTTACCGGATCAACAGGTCTCACGGGAGCCACAGGAATTATCGGATCAACGGGTCTAACAGGAGCCACAGGAATTACTGGAGCAACGGGTCTCACGGGAGCGACAGGAGTTACCGGATCAACGGGCTTAACAGGAGCAACTGGTCTCACCGGAGCAACGGGCTTAACGGGAGCGACAGGAATTACCGGAGCCACAGGTCTCACAGGTTCAACAGGAATTACCGGATCAACGGGCTTAACAGGAGCGACAGGTCTCACGGGAATAACGGGTATTACTGGAGCCACAGGAGTTACTGGGGCGACAGGCCTTACTGGAGTAACAGGAGTAACAGGAGCGACAGGAGTAACCGGAGCGACAGGTCTCACCGGATCAACGGGCTTAACAGGAGCGACAGGAGTTACCGGAGCCACGGGAGTTACCGGAGCCACGGGAGTTACCGGAGCAACAGGTCTCACGGGAGCCACAGGAATTACCGGATCAACGGGTCTAACAGGAGCTACAGGAATTACTGGAGCAACTGGTCTCACGGGAGCAACGGGCTTAACAGGGGCAACAGGATTAACAGGAGCAACGGGTGTAACGGGAGTAACCGGGGCCACAGGGCTTACTGGAGCAACGGGCTTAACAGGATCAACAGGGGTTACGGGATCAACAGGTCTAACAGGGTCAACGGGCTTAACAGGGTCAACAGGAATTACAGGAGCCACGGGTGTTACTGGAGCGACAGGTCTCACGGGAGTAACTGGTGTTACCGGAGCCACGGGCTTAACAGGAGCGACAGGTCTCACCGGAGCCACGGGTGTTACCGGAGCAACAGGCCTTACTGGAGTAACAGGAGCGACAGGAGCCACAGGAATTACTGGAGCAACTGGTCTCGCCGGAGCCACGGGCTTAACCGGAGCCACGGGCTTAACGGGAGCGACAGGAATTACCGGAGCCACGGGCTTAACAGGAGCCACAGGAATTACCGGAGCCACGGGTGTTACTGGAGCGACAGGTCTAACAGGGGCCACAGGGCTTACTGGAGCAACGGGTGTAACGGGATCAACAGGAATCACGGGAGCCACAGGAGTTACTGGGGCGACAGGCCTTACTGGAGTAACAGGCGCGACCGGAGTGACGGGAGCAGGTGTTACAGGAGCAACAGGTGCAACCGGGGCCACCGGAACAGGACCACAAGTATTTTTTACTGAGGTAGCTGGTCCAATCGCTCTTCCGTTAACAGGTGAAACAACAGTGGCTACGCTGAATGTACCAACTACTGTTGGACAGAACGTCAAAGTGGACTATGCCGTATCCATTGATGTAAATACATTGGCAAATGCCAATTTAACCGTGCAGACTCGTCTATACCGTAATGGAACGTTAATCGACACGCGTTCGGTTCAAAGGAGTTTAAATGTTGCTGAAACGGCGAGATTTCCAGTTTCGTCCACCAATGTTAATCCGGCTACGGTCACTGGTACCACAACCTATGATGTTAGGATTGCCTTCACGACGGCTTTAAGTATATCGACATCAAGTGCTATAAACATTGATTTGAATGCGATACGCTTTCCTTGATGAAGTGAAGAGTAAGTTGAGTAAAGGAATAACTGTCTAAAAGTCCGTAAGTTCTAGTGTATATTTAAAAAGAGGCAGAAATGTTGTCATATCAACGTTTCTGCCTTTTGTTATTTATTCAATTCTGTGTAAATTTTTCTTGAAGAAGGGAATCAGACAGTGGGGATTTAACCAAAATAAGTTTGTTCATCGGATAGACAAACTAAATTCGCCATGCTATAATCAATTGAAATATTTGGAATATTTGGGTATTTTTTTAGATAAAAAAGGGAGGTTAACTAAATGGGTACACGTAAGGGGTTACTAAATGTTTTAATGGTATCTTTATTAGTATTTATCCTGGCAGCCTGTGGGCAGGATACAGGTAAAAATGTAAGCGGTACCAAAGAGAAGAAAGTGGATAAGGCGATTAAAATCGGTCTTTCCGTTTCAGACTTATCTTTAGAAAGATGGCAGCATGATAGAGATTTATTTGTGAAGAAGGCGGAAGAACTAGGTGCGGAAGTAGTCGTTCAATCAGCAGATGGTGACGAAGCGAAACAATTGTCGCAGATTCAGAATATGCTTTCACAGGGAATTGATGCACTGGTTATCATTCCAATCAATTCTGATTCCCTAACACCTGTTGTGGATCAAGCTAAAGCGGAAGATATTCCTGTATTAGCCTATGACCGTTTAATCAATAACTCAGAAATCGATGCCTATGTTTCCTTCGATAATATCCGCGTTGGAGAGATGCAGGCAGAATACTTAGTGAAAAAAATGCCTAAAGGGAAGTACTTCCTAATGGGTGGCTCACCTACGGATAACAATGCAAAGATGTTTAGAGAGGGACAGATGAATATTATCCAACCTCTTGTAGATAAAGGCGACATTGAAGTCGTAGGAGATCAATGGGCTAAGAACTGGGATGCAAACGAAGCACTGAAAATTATGGAGAATGCACTTACAGCTAATAAAAATAAAATTGATGCGGTTGTTGCTTCAAACGACAACACGGCTGGTGGAGCTATTCAGGCCTTATCAGGACAAAACTTGGATGGAAAAGTAGTGATCTCGGGGCAAGATGCAGATGTCACTGGGGTTCAGCGTATTGCAGAAGGTACGCAATCCATGACGGTTTATAAGCCAATTAAAACGATTGCGACAACGAGTGCAGAAGTAGCGGTTAAACTTGCAAATGGAGAGAAGGTTGAAGCGGAAGGATCCATTAACAATGGGAAAATGGATGTTCCGTTCATTAAGCTTGATCCAATTATGGTAGATCAAGAGAATATCATGGATACAGTTGTGAAAGACGGCTTCCATTCATACGAAGATGTTTATAAAAATGTTCCTGAGAGCGAGCGTCCCAAAAAACCGTAAAAGTGAAAGCGTAACAAGGAATGTGGGGGAGCAGAGTCTTCCCCTATTCTTACTAAGGAGGTTATCAATCGACATGGGTACTTTCGCGCTTCAAATGGAAGGCATTACAAAAGTATTTCCAGGTGTAAAGGCGTTAGATAACGTGACTTTTTCCGTGCGTAAGGGTGAAATTCATGCGTTGTGTGGTGAAAACGGAGCTGGGAAATCAACGTTAATGAAAATTTTAAGTGGTGTATACCCGGCAGGTACGTATAGTGGTCAGATTGTGATTAATGGAAAAGAAGTATCCTTTAAATCAATAAAGGAGTCGAGAGAGAGCGGTGTATCCATTATTCACCAAGAACTTGCCCTTGTAAATGAAATGACGGTTGCCGAGAATCTATTTCTTAGTCATGACCTGATGAGACAAAAAGTGATTAATTGGAACAAGATTGATGCACAAGCGCAGAAGTGGCTTACCCACATTGGATTGTCGATTGATCCGCACACAAAGGTTGGGGAGTTAACGGTAGGAAAACAGCAATTAATCGAAATTGCGAAGGCTCTTACCAATAAAACGGATATTTTAATTCTAGATGAACCGACTGCTGCTTTAACAGAAAGTGATGTGGAGATTTTAATAGGGCTATTAAAGGATTTGAAATCGAAGGGTGTTACATGTATTTATATCTCTCATAAACTTGGAGAAGTCATGAAACTAGCTGATACCGTAACAATCTTGCGTGATGGCAAAACAATCAGCACCGATTCCATTATTGATATGTCAGAGGACAAAATAGTAACCAAAATGGTGGGAAGGGAACTAACGGAGCTTTTCCCCTACAAAACTCGACCAATAGGAGAACCAGTCTTGGAAGTGGAGAACTATTCTTCCTTTGAAGCGCATACTGGGAAAGCAGTCATCAAAGATGTGTCATTCCGATTGAAAAAAGGAGAAATTCTTGGCTTTTCTGGATTGATGGGTGCCGGAAGAAGCGAGCTATTCACTGGCCTTTTTGGAGGAACTAATGAGAAGAAGCAAGGAAAAGTGATGATTGATGGAAAAGAAGTCACTATTCAAAAGCCGGCCGATGCCATTAAAGAAGGCTTAGCTTATGTTTCGGAAGATCGAAAAAGGTACGGCCTTATCCTAGGGATGGACATTGCGAAGAACACGACACTTGTTGCATTAAACAAAGTCATGAAATTCAATATCATTGATGATGCTCTTGAGGTGAAGCGTGCGGATGAAATCACAAGAAAAATGAAATTAAAGGCCCCTAACCTTGAAACTAAGGTCGGTCAGTTGAGCGGTGGGAATCAGCAAAAGGTTGTCCTCAGTAAGTGGATATTGAATAATCCCAAAATCCTTATTTTAGATGAACCGACAAGAGGAATTGACGTAGGCGCCAAATATGAAATCTATAAAATTATTAATGAGCTCGCAGACCAAGGAGTAGGCATTGTCCTTATATCATCTGAATTACCAGAGATTCTTGGGATGTCGGATCGAGTATTAGTCATGACAGAAGGAAGAATCAGTGGTGAATTCACAAGAAAAGAAGCGACACAGGAAAAAATCATGGCATGTGCCACGGGAGGGAAGTTTAGTGAACAGTCCATTGCCGACTAATAGCAATGTAGTGCCAAAAGAAAGCAAAAAATTGAGCTTTAAACTGGATTTTCAAGCGTATACATTAATCATTGCACTCATTTTAATCGCCGTCATTTTCGGTTTTTTTACAAATGGCGAATTTTTATCTTCGCGTAATTTATCCAATTTGTTCACGCAGATGTCTGTTGTTGCCGTCCTTGCGATTGGCATGACGCTTGTTATCGTCTCCGGCCATATTGATTTATCCATTGGATCTCTAGTTGGTTTAACGGGTGGTATCGCAGCCATTCTCCAAGTTTGGTTTGGGATGAGTACAGGTGTTGTCGTCCTTGCTGCCATTGTAGTTGGGGCCATTGCAGGCTTATGGCAAGGCTGGTGGGTCGCCTATCGTAATGTACCAGCTTTTATTGTCACACTGGGCGGTATGTTGATTTTCCGTGGAATTCTGATCGGAATTAGTGAAGGTCAGACAGTTGCCCCGTTGAATGATAGCTTTAAACACATTGGTAACAGCTACATACCATATATTTGGGGGTATTTGATTGCGGCAATCGGCATTGTCCTCCTTTTTGTGTTAACAGCACGAACGAGAGCGAAACGCCAAAGCATGGGCTTATCTGTTCCTTCTACTCTAGTTGACTATGGAAAAATGACCGTCTATTCCTTCTTCACTCTATTCATTACATATATGCTGAATCGTTATTTAGGAATCCCGATTGCAATGTTAATTGCTGTTTCATTTGCCGGATTATTTCTTTTCGTATCCCTGAAGACGTCTTTTGGACGATATGTATATGCGATCGGTGGGAACGTTGAGGCAGCAGCACTTTCAGGGATTAACATTAAACGTAATGTCTTGTACGTCTTTATCTTAATGGGGGCACTTGTGGGGTTGGCTGGCGTGCTTTTAACAAGCAGGTTAAATGCGGCAACAGTGAGTGCAGGTAACATGCTTGAATTAGATGTAATCGCCGCCTGTGTCATCGGTGGAACCAGTTTAATGGGTGGAAAAGGAAAAATCGTGGGTGCGATTATTGGTGCACTTATCATGGCCAGCATTGATAATGGAATGAGCATGATGAATATCGAGACGTTTTGGCAATACATCGTTAAAGGGTTGATTTTGATATTTGCTGTATGGCTGGATATTTCAAACAAAAAATAATAGTCCATTTAATAGGAAGAAACAGGTGAAATCTGTTTTACAAAAAAACGCCACTTGGCGTTTTTTTACTTCCCACTAACGAGCTTTAAACAAAGAATGCGTCTGTTAGTCAGGAAACATTATTTTTTTTTAGTTCTATCATGTTACTAATAAACCCGATAAAGCCACCAACGATAAATAATAGAGGAATAAATAAAGAACTAGATTGGGGATAGCCAGTTATCAAACGATAGCCTCCCCAAATACATATAACAAGGCAACTTATTAATCCAATAATCACTCGTATCCTTTTGATCATGTCAATGACCTCCAGCCGTTTCTTGCTAAATGGTTATGATCCTTTACCAGTCCTTACGATCACGTAAAGTAGTAATATGGGCAAGATGGTGTCGACCATGCCAAGCGTAGATGCCTATATTTTCACCGACTGAAACTTCGCCCGAATCCGGATGGATAAATGTCTTTTTCATATCAGAAGGACTTAGGCTATGTAAAAGTGTGCTCCAACGTCGGTGCAATGTCCCTAGCAGCGATAAAGAAATATCAACTGGTAATGTGTAATCCGGAAGTTCAGCCCATTTCGCTTCTTCATATGGCTTGATTACTGGCTGGTGTTCCGTAAGAGCCAGCCTAAAACGGATATAGGCATTCATGTGGCTATCCGCAATGTGGTGCACCACTTGTCGAACCGTCCATCCTCCGACACGGTAAGCCGTATCAAGTTGTTCATCATCCAAGTCTTGAACAGCTTCCCGTAATAATCTAGGTAACGCTTCAATCTCATATATCCAACTCTCAATCAGACTAGGAGTCATCTCCCCATCCAATTCAAAATGACCAATGGGATATCTCTCGTCCATCTACAATTCCTCCTTTAAAAACCTTTGTAATGATTAAGTTCTTTGTCCTATCCTTTAAATCCTGCCTATTTCCTATCCAGACGGCAAGAGACTTGTGAATTTCATTATATAAAAATTATCTATTCTAATTATTTTTACAAAAGTTTACAATTGGAGCATCTATTAAAGACAAAAGATATGGGGTGAGGCAATATGAAACAGGCTTTATACATAGGCGTTTTACTTGGAACCGTCGTGTTAGCAGGGTGTAGTGCAAATGAGGAGACGAGAGCTCAAACAAAGAGTGATGAAGTGTCTAAAGTGTTAGCTAATGAACAAACTAAAGAAAGTGTGCCTGTGCCTACTAATGCTGTGGTTGAAACAAAAAGTCCTCTGCAATTAACGCAGGAACAAAAGAAAGAGTATCACAAGCAGTATGAGGAAATTGTGAATCAGGCGAACGATACAAAAATAGGGATTAATCTAGGCGTACCTTCGATTGAGGAGTTTGAACCGGAAGATTGGGCTGAGCCGGAAGAATATGAACAGAGAATTCAGGAACATATCGATTCCTTCTTGGCAAGTGAACGTGAGGCATTAAGCAATCTATCCTCACCTATGTCTGAAGTCGTTATAGGTTCGAATGGAGAAAAGAAGAAAACAGCGTATCTTTATGTTAGTGATAAGATCTTTTCAGTCGAGGTTTCGGGTGAATTTGATACGCAATTCAGTGAATACCGCAAAGGCCAAGTATTTTCAAAGGTAGACCAGATTACTTCACACATAGCCAGTTCCTCTAATGGAGTATGGAAGCAAACATTTTCTGAGGCCAAACTGATGGATAATGGCCGTACATATAGCCTTCTTATTGAAGGGGTGTATACTCTTAATCGGATAGCGACAAAGAAAGCCTTCACTGTCGAATTTAGTTGCGATGAATATGGAAATATTCGATGATAGCCTAATTCATGAACATCAATACTCTAGCGGCAACCAACTACAAGAAGGAGGGATGACATTCATGGGTATCGTACGATTTTCGAAATTCCGGCAATACAAGGATCTCCTATATGCCTTGCCGGCTTCATATACTGTGGACATGATCAGAAACAAGCACTTCCTGCTTGATCGGGATGATAAGAAAAAAATCGAAATCTATTATGCACCTTTTGAATATGTGAATGAACGCGCCAAAGTCGTGATCGTCGGGATCACACCAGGATTACATCAAATGAAGAAGTCCTTTTCGACCGTCATCGAAACGAAGGATCGACTAAACGAGGAAGAAATTCTGCATGAAGTGAAGAAACGGTCCAGCTTTGAAGGGCCGATGCGGAAAAACCTGGTCAAGATGCTAGACGAGCTAGGTTTACACGAATACCTAGGTTTGTCCTCCACGATCGAGCTATTCGACGACGCCAATTCCTTGGTCCATACCGGCTCCGTTCTGAACTATCCGGTGTTTTATAAGGGAAAAAACTATAGCGGGACGACGCCGGATATCTTAAAGACGGATCTCCTACGGAAACATATCATGGAAGGGTTTGCGACCGAAATCAGCAACATGGATCAGCCGCTCATCATTCCACTGGGCGTCAACGTCTCCAAGGTCCTCACCTACTTGGCGGAACAGAATTACCTTGATGCCGACAATCTGCTACTAGGGTTCCCGCATCCTTCAGGAGGCAATGGACACAGGCACCGACAATTCGCGGAGAATAAAGAACAGATGCAAGAAATGATCCGTGATTACTTTTTGCATCATCCAATTAAGCTGTAGGTCGCTTTGGGAAGTTAGCTTATGATGACCTTAGAGCAAAAAAACATTCAAGAATACATATAGCTCTACATTGCTGTGAGGCATGCCTCAATCCTTTTTTGAAGGGATACAAATTGAGGTATTCCATTGATTTTTATATGAAGACTTTTTAAGAATGTCTTGCAGTTGAATACTAAGAACCAATACTCTTCTGGATCCAGTTGATCTTTTTGAATGTTTAATTCGACAGGTATGTGTTGTATCAAAGCGATTATTTCCTTTTGATCCAATCCTCTTTCTAACATTTCTTTAATAGGGACTATGAGTCTTTCATCTTCACCGTGGACATAGACACTATCAGAAATGAATACTTTTGACCAAAGGGCATGGAGAATGTCCGGATAAGACTCTTGATCGACTTTCGGACTTTCAATCAGTTCATTAAAGGTGTCAGCTACATGTGCAACACTATGTGCCCATCCTTTTTCTGAGACATATCCCCTTAAATCCTGTTCAAGATTGATATAAAGTATTAACTTTTCTTTTATTTCCATCACCTTGCTTTTTGTTAAAAAATCATCTTTGTTATCCTTGTATAAGATAAGAGCCATTAAAAGCGTGGTAAAAGCTCTAGTAAAAACACTATCCGTTCCTTTTTCACCGATTCCTAGAAACAATAAGTCGTTTAAACAAGTATCTAGGAGGTCAACTAACAACGCATGCTCAAGGTAATCATTCTCGATTAACCAATAAAAAGTGCCATATATCAAATGGTCTCTCAGTTCATCATTAGTGGTACCAATATGTTTGATCATGGATTTGACTATTATATATTTCGATTCTTCATCCCAAGGTCTGATGCCCATTTTCATTTCTTGTAAAACCGTTTGTAAAGTATCTGCACTCATCGGAAATATAGTGGATTGTAAACTCATTGTATTTTCTCCTCTCTCATCAAATGTTTTTGCGATGGTTCTATTTTGTATCATCCGGTGGACAGGTAGATTTGGTGCTTTGATGCGTAAATAAATGGAGAATGGTTACTCATCGACAGTGCCCTCAGTCTGATATTTTTCCTTTAAAACATGATGCAGAAACATTATTCTCACAGCTATTATAAATTTTTGCTTGTCGGGCAAGGATTCTTGATTTCTCAAGAATTCTTCCAATTTTTCCGTAGGTATTTCACAATATGCAGCTATCGTCTCATAACTTAAGCCTATGTCTCTATGCAATCCTTCTATAATCATGCACAATCTTTGTTCTTCATCATAATCAATCGCTGTTAAAAGGGTACTCATTTCTATTGGATGCGTGTGATACAAGTTGTGGTTCGTATATAAAATCTTATCTATTACTTCATCTGACATTTTGTATACTGTTTTCATTTTTCTAATGTTGTCTTCTAATGTAATAAACTTCAAATAACTATCCTCCAATCTTCAAAAATAGGTAATAATATCCATTATACCTTTAATCATTTCCTAAAATAAAGGGTTACCCCCATCGGCGCTATATGATTTCGAAGCTAAAATAATGCCCTTTAAAAAAGGTAAAAACGAGAAAAGTGGCGAAAGTAACTGTAGAATATAGGAAAACACACAGAGAGAAAGGGATCTTTCCAATGAAGAAACTTTGGTATGGCGGCACAATTTACACAATGGAGAAAGAACATGAAACGGTAGAAGCCGTCCTTGTCGAGGGCGACAACATACTCGCTACAGGGTCATTCGATGAACTGAGCGTCCAGGCAGACGAATTAGTGGATTTGAAAGGGTCCACCATGTATCCGGGGTTCGTTGACAGCCATCTTCATATGCTGTTCCAAGGCGAAAAGTTAATTCGCCTCGATTTAACGAAAGCCCATTCGGCAACCGAGATGCTGGACATGGTGAGCGAGGCAGCGAAAACGACACCTACAGACAGCTGGTTATACGGGGAAGGGTGGAACGAAAACAATTTCCCAGACCAGCGCATTCCGACAATCGCCGAACTGGATGCCATTCGAAGTGAACCGATCCTGTTGACGCGCGTTTGCCATCACGTCGTGTTGGGTAATTCAGCAGCCCTTGCAGCAGGCGGTATCACATCAGACAGCGAACCTCCAGCGGGCGGGGCAATCGGGAGAGATGCGTCTGGTACGTTGAATGGCCTGCTTTACGACCAAGCGATAAACGCCGTTACAGATGCTGTGCCTAAAGTTGGGGAAGCGTACATTGATACCCTGACGAACACATTGAACCTTGCTGTGGATAACATGCTTTCTTATGGCCTGACGGGTGGGCATACGGAGGAAATGAACTATTTCGGTGACTTCAGGAACCCACTCACGGCGTTTCACCGCGTCGTTGGCGAGAAGAAGCATTTCCGCGTGAATATATTACGACACAACGTCGTGTTTGAAAAAATGATCGAAGACAAAGCAGAGTTTGCCGAGCCCTATATAGAAGCGGGTGCGATGAAGATCTTCGCCGACGGGGCCCTTGGCGGTTCGACGGCGGCCTTGTCCGAGCCCTATGCCGACCAACCGGATAACAATGGGCTCTTCATCCAGACTGATGAAGAACTGGAGGCGTTGGTGAAACTGGCACGCAAGTTTAACGAAGCCGTTGCCGTCCATATGATTGGAGACGCAGCGACGGAACAAGTTCTTCGGGTCATTGAAAAATACCCGGCACCAAGTGGCAAGCGGGACCGCTTCATCCACTGCTCTTTACTGCGTGAGGACCTCGTCGAAAGAATGGCGAAGCTACCGCTTGTCGTGGACATCCAGCCGGCATTCGTCCCATCCGATTTCCCGTGGATCATCGACCGCCTTGGTGAAGAAAGGGTACGCCTAGCCTTTCCATGGAAAACGCTACTGGACCGGGGCATCATGTGTGCAGCAGGAACGGATGCACCAGTGGAGGACATCAATCCACTTCTAACCATCTATGCAGCAGTCGAACGGAAAAGGCCAGACGCCAAGCATGAAGGCTACATACCTGAACAAAAGCTATCCCGTTTCGAAGCCATCCAACTGTACACGATCGGAAGCAGCCAGGCAATCAACAAAGAGCATGAGCGTGGCTACATCAAACTAGGCTACGTCGCAGACTTCACGATATTTGACCGGGACCTATTCGATGGCACGACAGACGAGATGCTTACAGCCAAAGCTCTGAAAACAGTCGTGGCGGGAAGGGTCGTATTTGAAAGGGAAGAATGAGACAAGAGGGAGATGCTTCGGTTATCGAGCATCTCCTTTTGACAAGATTGCGAGCAATTTTTACATGTTAAAGTAATAGAATCTGGTAAAATCAGGTGTTGATTTGATTGGCTTATTGAACTAACGCCTCCGTTAGTTGAAGAAGAAAAAGAGGCACTTATTCAATAATCGCGCCCTTTAACTTGTGATACGGTTCTCCGTAACATAGCTAAATGCGGTTTATATAATGCGCTTAAATATAAATCTATTTATGCCTTTATTACTAGTTGATTTTATAGGTGAATAGTATATACTAAGTTAAAATATCTCAAATTCGAGATAAAATAAATTTTAAATGAGGTATATATTATGAACTTTCAACAACTAGTTACAGCACGTCACTCGGCAGTAAATTTCATCAAAGATTTTGTCATGACCGAGGAAGATTTCAAAAATATTTTTGACTTAACGAAAACGGCTCCAAGTGCCTTCAACTTACAATATACAAATTACTTAGTCATTATGGATGAAGGCAAGAAAGAACGTGTACGCGAACTTAACTTCAACCAATATAAAATTCATACTGCGAGTGCGGTCGTTATTGTTATGGGTGACCGAGAGGGTGCAAATAGAGAAAATGCAGAAAAAATTTACGGTCCAATGAAAATGTTAAAAATGATGGATGAGGTTGATTATGATACGACGATGAAAACAATCGAAAATTTTAATGCTGAATTGCAAAAAAATCCAGCTAACTTCGACGTTGAGATTATGAGAAATGCAGGTTTACATGCGATGTTATTTATGCTGAGTGCCAAAAATTTCGGCTTCGACACATGCCCTATGCACGTGCATAATATTGAATCACTTCGCAAAGAGTTTAATATTCCAGCCAATTTAGAACCAGTTATGATGATTGCCATTGGTAAAAGTGTCGACAAAGAACGCCCACGTGGTTACCGCAAGCCTGTTGGGGAATTCGTTCAATTCAATAGTTACTAAAAATCTAAAGTCAGCATCAAATTTGGGGGCAATTCGATTGAATCAGTAGAAGCTACCTTTTTTGAGCACGATAATGGTGGCGCTCATCTATGTAGCAGACCAAAGGATAAATTGTGACCTATTCGATGGCACGACAGACGAGTTGCTTACGGCCAAAGCCCTGAAAACAGTCGTGGCGGGAAGGGTCGTATTTGAAAGGGAAAAATGAGACGAGAGGGAGATGCTTCGGTTATGGAGCATCTCCTTTTTACGTGATTGAGTTTTTTAATAAAAATTAGGAAAACCTTTTTTTGAAATTCAAATATTTAGAAAATATTACCTTGTAAAATAATGTTATATAGTATATATTGTATATAACGTATATATACAATGAGTAAAGAGGTAAACCATGAAAATTATGATTTCGAACGGCTCCAAGGAGCCAATTTATGAACAAATTTATTATCAAATCAAAAAGTTGATCTTAAGCGGGGACTTGCAGGAAGGGGATTCCCTCCCGTCGATGCGTCAGCTAGCGAAGGATCTCCAGGTCAGCATCATCACCACGAAACGGGCCTATGAAGAACTGGAAAAGAGCGGGTTCATTTATTCGATTGTCGGAAAAGGCTCTTTCGTATCCGAACAAAATAAGGAGATGATGAGGGAGAGGAAGATAGCGGTCATAGAAGAGCATTTGATGATTGCGGTCCAAAATGGGAAAGAAATAGGTTTCAGCCTAAAGGAATTGAAGGAAATGCTTACATTATTATTTACGGAGGATGAATGATGATGGAACATGTGATAGAGTTGCAGAGCATCGAAAAGAACTTTAAGGATTTTCAAATGAAAGATTTTTCTCTTTCAGTCAAGAAGGGATTCATAACAGGTTTCATAGGTGGAAACGGGGCTGGAAAATCGACCACGATCAAACTAATTATGAATTTATTGAAGCAGGAGTGTGGAACGATTTCGATATTCGGACTGAATTACAAGGAGCATGAAAGAGAGATTAAGCAGCGGATAGGCTTTGTTTATGATGAAAACATCTTTTATGGGCATTTGACTCTGAAGGAAATGAAAAACATTATCAAACCTGCCTACGATAACTGGGATGATGCCGTCTTTGAACAATATGTGGACTATTTCGAGCTGCCACTCAAGAAAAAGGTCAAGACGTTTTCGAAAGGGATGAAGATGAAGGCCTCCTTGGCGATCGCTTTTTCCCATCATGCCGAATTGATTATTATGGATGAGCCGACATCCGGCCTCGACCCAATTTCCCGCAAGGAATTGCTGGGTGTATTGCAGGATATCATGCAGGAAGAAAATAAGACGATATTCTTTTCAACGCACATCACCACAGATCTCGACCAAATTGCCGACTATATTAGCTTCATACATCGAGGGGAATTGATTTTCACGAAGGAGCTGTATGAAATCGAGGAAGAATACGCCCTTGTGAAAGGAACGCTCGATCTGTTGGACCGAGACATAGAGAAGGAATTCATCGGGATTCGCAAGGCGAACAGCGGCTTCGAGGCATTGGCGGCCTGCAAAAATCGCATTTCAGACCTATTTGGAGATACGGTCATCATCGAAAAACCTACTCTCGAACATATTATGTATTACACAAAACAGGGGTGGCAATGACATGTTCAATCTGATTAAAAAGGACGCATTGGTCCAAAAGTCACTGATTCCCTTGTATCTTGCTATTGTACTCGTATATTTATTTTTGGGAACGCCGCTTTCGTTCCTTATTTTTCTCTTAAGCATATCGCTTATGATGAATGCCTTTTATTATGAGGAAAAAGGAAATAGTCATGTTTTGTTCAACTCCTTGCCATATACGAGAAAAGAAATCGTCAGTTCCAGATATGTCGGTACCCTTTTTTATACGACCGTTATCATCGGTGTCGTCTATATTAGTAACCTAATCGTGAATGGAAAGGATGTTCCGTTTTCATTGAAGGACGTGCTTTTCACCTTTGGCATGACGATGACCTTGACCGCGGTAATCTTTCCATTCTTTTATAAATTCAAGCAACAATTTCTGTTGATTGCTTTCGGATTTTTGACAGGACTATTCATGTTCACCTACAAGACTATTCTTTATGTTTTCCGGGATGCTTTCGCAAAATTGGTTCAGTGGATAGCTGCATTACCTGATCTTCAGCTGTACGGATCAGCAACAATTATCATTTTGCTTTTGTACGCTGGGTCATGGCTTCTGTCAATCCGCATCTATAATAAGAAGGTCTTTTAACTGAAAATATTGTCAATATCAAAACCCAGCTACCTTCCTATTAGCTGGGTTTCTTAATGATCTGGCCGTAATAAGACCATTATCGTTGAGGATTGGCCTAGGTTACAGTAAGAACCGAAGCCATGTATGTTCTGGTTCGTGTAATTGTATTGCATTCCGAAGCCATTGTTTCCTCTCATCATCTAAAAGGTCTACTATCGACATGAAGTCTTGATGGTCTTTTTCTCTTGTGTTTTTCACTTTATATAGAAGGACAATTTCTGGATTTAGATAAGGAATGCCTGTATCAGAATAACTCCAAACGGACTTAAGGGGGTGCGTAATCGTTCGATCCCTTCTGAATGTCCAAGCGCCATCCTTTTCTTCATTTAGAAGAACTTCTAATTCATCTCCATTTGTCGTATTCAATGCGTATAGTTCGTGGATAGGTAACTCTAAAAACTCATTTCCCCAAGGATAGAACCTACCTTTAACAACCTTTTTAAAATCCCAATCTTTAAGATATTCTTTCAAGATTAATTGATCACTCCGGAATAAGGCAATCTCCATATCTTGATGTGGTCTTGTTTCTCGACCAATAAAAAGGTCAATGGCCCAGCCTCCTGCAAAGAACCACGGCTTATTGAATCCTGACATGAAAGAAGTCATTCTTTGACATTGTTCAAATGACATATAACTTTTATCCTTCCATATTCTTTTACTATGCTGAATAAGCTCTCTACTTATAACTTATTCACATTTAAATTCAAATGTATTTTTTCTATAGATATTGCTACATCAACAGTTTGGATCATGATATAAAAATGCTGACTTTATGGATGCATGAATACATCGTACTGAATCCGACGTTCATCATGAGACTGCCTTAACTCATGAATATTGGTCCCTCTTTCAACAATATCACGGCCCGACCTTCTTATTAATTCCGTTTGACCATCTGTATAGAAGTAAATTTTTAAATCAAATAACTCTGGATTGATAAAGGCGACAGTCATTCCTTCTACAATCGTGACTTGGTTTTGGGAAGAAATTATTTCACTTTTCATATAAGGCATATCAATTGTATAGAAATCTAAACCATCTCTAACCATCCGAACATCTCTTTCTAACAATTCCACATGATGAGCGGCCGGATGGCAGGCCGTCATTTTATAACGATGATTTTCGTTTCGATATGTATAGTCAATAACTGCATGCTTTCGAACTTCAGAACTAATAAGATATGGATCTGTATTCATGTAATTCACTTCATTTTGATTTAGTAGGATGGCGAGCCTATTGGCAAACGTCGTTTTTCCAGCAGCACCATGTCCTGAAATGCCAATTACAATCCGTTCATCTGTCGTTCTGACCCAATTTATGACCTCTTGTAATAACTTATCCATCCCTCTACCCTTTACTAATATAATGCTCTGTTCAGGCTTTACTTACATATTCCAGATGAAGCATCGTATGTCCTTTCAATCACAATAGAATGCAAGCTAATGTTCCGTATAACGTTACAAGTACAAAAGCCTGTTTTGTTGGTAAAAGACATGCGTTCCTCTATAATTGGTAATAAATTCATACAAAGTTTTTGTCTGCCTTAAGTGCAGCCTATAGCCAATGATAGTAACCACTTCGGCTCTTCCCCATAGACTTCCTAATTAATACAAGTTGAAAGTATAGTTATATGGTAATATGAAATTATTTACATATTTACAATTAAGGAGGGCAGCAAAATGAAAACGTTATTAGAAATTAAGAAAATATTTGAAGAGGAAAATATTAAGTTATTTTCTGCCGCTGACAGTACATATAGCAGTAAAGAAATTTTATTTAGTGGTGATAATGATTTAAGGGAATTTGTTGAGTATTTGACTTTTAATAATATTAAAAATGTTTTTTATTACTCATCTAACGTTACTGAAGATGCTTTAATAGAGCTTGAATGGATAACTGAAGATGATTATGGAATTAAAGCTGAAAATTTCAAAAAAAATGCAATTGAATATAACCAATTAGTAAAAAGAAATATTGGAAATTTAATCACTGCAAATTTCTTCACATTTCATAATGGCATCCTTCTCAGTGTCGCTGTGGAAAGTGACTTAGTAGAGCAGATTGAAGAGGATGGAGAGAGTGCACTAAGTAATCTCACTAGGGAATATTTAGACGAAATGTATTTTCGTAAAATGGAAAGAGAGCAAGAGTTATTAAATGAAATAGAGGAATATAGAGAAAAAGAAAAAAAGATAAAAATACAAAAGTTTTATAATTTATTAGAAAAAGATGAATATTTTAAAAACCTTACAACCAAAGATGGCCGAATTCTAAGGGCCACTGAATTAGCTGCAGGAATTGGGATAAAAGAGAATAAAACCAATATTGTTGGTTATTTAGATGTTTTTTTCACCAAAAAGAAAGTTAAAAAAATATCATCAACATAAGTACATTTCTTTTATTCCGCTTAAGCAGAGAAAACAGAAGAAAGTTTTTAGAAGGAGTTATTAAGTATGATAAATCATCAACAAATTAATAAATTGTTAGCTTGGTTTGGGTATGGCTATTTTAAAGAGGCCGATGTGGTCTTTTGGGGAAATGAAGAAGGATTAGGAGGTTTACCTAAGGAAGCCGCCATAGCAAGGTGTGAAGTGTATGGGAAAAATCAGGAGACATGGATCAATTCAAACAATTGGGAAGATGGATATTGGGACGAAACAGGTGTTGAAGGAACAAAACAACTTAAAGAGGCAACTAAACGGTTACTATTGCAACAAGGACAAGACTTGGATGAAAAGAATGAAAAAAGATATAGGGGTCCTTTTTTAACCTTTACTTCTAGGATGCTTTTAGCATTAGAGCAACCAGAAAATCCTTGGTTTGAACGTCGCAATTATTACACTAGTACCCCAGAATATAAAGGATTGTGGGATACAATAAATGATTATGTTAGAGAAGGACTGTATGAAAATAATCATAAAGTTAAGGCGGCACTAATAGATTGGAGACCGCTTCCTCGCTTTGATGAAAAGGTATGGCCATTTGAAGGATTAGATCAAAAACAATATATCAAAGCATTCAATCTTAAATCCAATTACCAAAAACGAATCGAGAAATTGTTAAGTGGTGAAATAACAACCGATATTTTCAAAGAAGATATTTATCTAAAGATGTTGTACAAAAGAATACTGTTGTTAAGAAAAGTTATAGAGACTTTTGATTTTCCTATTATGCTTGGTATAGGAGCACCTGAAGACAAAATGAAGGCAATAAAGACTGTCTTTAATGAGTATAACCCTGTATTTACTAAGCAAACGTTTTCCAACGGGAAACGTTACTATGAAGCAAATATTCAACTACCAAATAGGACTTTGAAAATTATCCTTACTATGTTTTTTAATGATTTTTCAAGCAGCTTGCAACTAACCGGATTAGAAGATTTGACTAATATAGTAAGAGAACATTTAAAAGCAGAGAAAAGAATTCCCTCTCTGGTTTGATTATAAGGTCCCGCATGCATTGGTCAGCTCTGGCAACATTAGTTTATTTCCTCATTTAGCAAATTGATAAATACTTAATAATTAATTTATTTCTTACAATAATCATACGTTCAATTCTTGAAATGGTTCAACTATCTATCGGTACAGGTCAGTGATTTAAGAGATTTACATTCGTAGTAAATTTCAATATAATTTGGAATAAAAAATAATTCGTGTTGTGAGGGGATGTATATGACTAAATCAAAATTTATACAGAAAAGTGAAGTTGTGACTGTTCTATCATCCCCTAAATTGCAGAAAATAGATTGTTCATGTTTGCAATAAGATTTCCATACTTGCGGAGGTCTTTATTTTTTTATTTAAAAATTCTCGTACAAATTTAAGGAGCTAAATGCATGGAAATTAGAGAATATCGAGCTGAAGATGAAATAGGATGGGTTAGATGTAGAGTGCTATCTTTTTTAGACAGTGCCTACTTCGACAATGTATTTCCGAAAAAAGAAGTATACGAAAATCCCGCGATAGAATTAGTAGCTGTTGAGAACGATCAAATAGTAGGCTTATTGGATATTGAATATGAAGTGAGGGAGAGAACAGTTTGTTCTAGGGGGACTGGTCTCGGAGGAATGATATGGCATATTGCCGTTCATCCTGATTTCAGGAGAAATGGGATTGGTACGCAACTTTTAAAAGTAGCAGAAAAAATAGCTAAAATGAAAGGGCTAAATCGTTTTGAAGCTTGGACACGAGATGATGAGTGGGTGAATAAATGGTATGTTAATAGTGGATTTATGAACGTAGAATCATACTTACAAGTGTTTATTGATGGCAATAGTGAACTAAAAGGTGCAATTAAGAGTGAGTTACCTGACCTATTACCCGTTCAAGCTTTTGCTCATTACATTGGAGAAGAAAAGGAACAAATAAAGAAAAGATTTAAAAGAGTATACGAATGTAATTGTTATGAGAAAAAGTTAAAAGACATCTGAATTTATTCATTCCTCTATTCATTTTGTTCTTTGTCATAAGTAGGCTGCCAATTGGTGGCCTTTTGAACGTAATTTGAGGTGGGGATAATTTAAAATAGAGCAGTTATATACAATGGAAGAACATATCGAAAACCTCTCTGAACGCTTAATAAAAACCGTAGAAGATGGATAGATAGAATTATGAATACGTTCTTAAGCGGCTTAACCGTGTGAGATGACGAAGACTAACGCAACAACACGAACGAGGAACGAGATATACGAAAGTTGGAAAGCGGCCATTAGGGTTGCTTTTTTTTATCGTGAAAATGAAAAGTTTCCATGCATCTAGAATTTTTTTTAGCGTGATGTGTGAAGGTTCATGAATTTGTCATGTTTGAGGAGTTTAAAACGATATGTTCTAGTAAACGTCACAACTTAGAAGCGAAATAACTAGGAAAAGTGAAGCATTTATTCAGGAAACTAAATAGTTTACCCTGTTCATTCCTTTTTGTAAATAGTAAGCCAAATGGACATGTATCAGAATCAAAAAGAATGAGTGTTTTGAAGGAATGCTGAATGAGAGGAGTTTTACAAATATTACATAAAATAGGATAATATCCAAAGGGGTGATGATATGACATATCAAGAAATGAAAGTGACGATCCCAGGTAAGACGTTTACTCAATTTGGGAAGAAAATCTTAATCTCACAAATCCAGTTCTCAACACTGGAAGCCATATTCGAAGTCGATGATGCGGTTCAAAGGAAGCTGGACCTTAAACGGCGGTCGGAGATCAGGGAGTTCATCATCGAATCCGTTGCGGAAGGGGATTTTTACTTTTCACCGTTCATCTTTTCAAGCAGGGGGAATATCCGGGAAGTTCCGGAGGGCGGAGAGTTGCCAGCAGGCTGCAAGATCTATATTTTGGACGGGCAGCACCGAACATATGCTCTGTTATCGGCGGTCAGCCATTTAAGGGCACGCAAGGAGACGGAAGAAGAGATTGGGAATTTCAAAGAAGCCGAGCAACTGCAAAGTCTGATTGATAAGTTAAAAACGTACCCAGTCTCGATCCAGATCTATCTAGACTTAGAAACGAAGGATGAGAAGCAGCTATTCAACGATATCAACACCAAGCGGAAAGAGCCGCACGTCGGCTTAGTGATGCAATACGACCAACGAGATGAGTACGCTGAGCTAACACGGTTGATCGCCAGGCAACTAGAAAACGTGATGGAAATTGAATCGAAGCTTTCCCGGATTACGGTCAACAACTCGGCTTTGACTTCTTTAACGGTTATGCGCCGCTGCCTCATCGCCTTATTGGAAGGAAGTTTAACTTCCAATGACAATAAAGTGAACTACGGGGAGCTCACGAGAGAGCAGGTTGTAAGCGTTGCCAAGATGTTTTTCGAATCATGGCTCGACATTTTCCCGAAGAAAATGACCGATCGAAAGAAGTTCACAGCAGGGTACACAGGTATCCAGATCGCCCTTGCCCAAACGGTCTATCAGATCCACAAGCATTACGACGTATCGTATGAAGAAGCGATCAACCAACTGTTGCTGTTAAAGGTCGCCTGTTCTTGGAAGCATGACGATCCCTTATATGCCCATATGTACGATCCGGTTAAAAAAAGAATCATCAATCATTCCACGACAAATGCCATGCAAAGAACGGCCTTGGGATTCAAGCGGAAAATAGAAGAACAAGAAGGAGTGCAGATGCTTGATACTAAGTGAACTGGATAGAAAAAGAAGGACCATGACCTCCCTTTCGATAAACGAATTAATTAACATGTTTCATAATCAGCAAATCTCCATTCGTGAAATCAACCAAGTACGGGTTCGGTCTATTAAAAACTACATTCTCGAAAATGCCCTAACGGAAAATATCTACTTGCCTCCCCTTGTAGGTTCTTTGAAAGAAGGCTCTCTACACCAACCGGAAACGATCCAATTGAATATTATTGACGGATCACAACGAGTAGCTGCCTTTATGCAATTAGAGGACACGATCCTTAACGCCTTAAAGAGGGATGAGGAAAAAATGAAACAGGCCTATAAGCTTGATTCCTTTATGAAGGATTCTCAAGTGGCCATCCAGATCTTCGAAAACCTAACGGAAACGGAAGAATCTCAACTCTACTTGGACCTAAATCTAAAAGGCAAGAAAGTGGCCCTATCGAAACGAATATCCTTCGACTCACGTAACAATTTAAACGTCATTACCAATCAGGTGCTACATACCCATCCATTGTTAAAAACGGCCGGGGTAGAACTTGAAAAGCGCTCCATCAACCGACCAGCCAACAAAAAACTGCTATCTCTATCCCAACTTAGGCAAATAATCGGGATATTCATGACCGGAAAGCTCTATGTGAATATAGAAGAAAAAGTCTCATCCAGTCCACTAACAAACAGTGAGTATATAGCACTCATTCATCTATGGCTCAACGAACTATTTAAACTATATCCAGCGGAGTCGATGGGGGACTACACTCAAAGCATGCTCGCAAGCTATCCCGTTTTCGTGTCTGTCGCACTTTACGCCAATGACAAAATGGAAAATCAGCGTTTTGAACAAAGAAAAGAACGAATCACAACCAGAATGGCCCATTTAAAAGAAGTGGACTGGAGTCCATCCAATCCAGATTGGAAAGAGTTCAAGGGTACCTACAAAGGGAGACCACTGCTCTTTCATATCACCAACGACAAAAAGAACATTCAAGATTTAGTTAGATGGCTATACCAAACGTAGAGGGAAGGAGGTGAGTGCAATGTGATGTGTACAAACAGGAAAAACCCTTAGGCGAGAAAGTCTGGAGGACCGTCACCTAAGGGCTTGCGATCAGGAGTATACCTGACTCTATGTCCAGTATACTCCTATTATAGAAAAAACAAAATAGGAGGCCAATGAGATGAGTATACGAACCAGCTATATAATCAACCAGAACACAGAAGCAATGGTAGGGGAATACCAACATAACGGAGAAGAAATGACGAGAGTAATAGAAGGAAAAGAGATGTTCCTAGTGAACGAAACGCCCTTTGCTATCTTAAACAACACCTTCATCCACTTGGGCTTTGATCTGGAAGGAGCCCTCAAAGGAGCTAAAACCGTACTTGGAGGAAAATACATGGTGCCAGTCTGCATCAACGCAGAACTCGGAATGGTCTGGTTCTCCTCCAACTCCTTCAGGAAAAGCGGAGGCATCTGGTTAGCCTATAAACACATCCATAAATTATCACCCATCAGTAAAAAAGAAACCATGGTCATAACAAGCAATGGGCATCGTATACCCGTCCCCATGAGCCTCAACCATATCGATCTCAAGAAAAACCAATCAGCCTTCCTGCACACAACCTTCGTGGCACGCTGGGAAGGGATTAAGAAGTTTTTATATGAACCGGAAAGTGGATTTACATTATGTAAGGAGCCTGGTGATCTTAATTATAGAGTGAGGGAAAAGGAAGAAAAAAAAGAATAAATTGGAGAGCAGTCGACCTTTGGGTTGGCTGTTTTTTCTTTTGGATTATATGCTATCATTAACTTTACAGACATGTAAGATATTGTGTAGTCAGGGAGTGCGTGATGAATATAGAGAAAAAATTAATCGTTAATTCAGAAAAGGGTAATCTATTAAATGAATTAATCCTATCTATAAACGAATGTGAACGGTTTTATTTCAGTGTTGCCTTTATTAATTATAGTGGGCTGCAGCTTTTATTGGATACCTTTAAGGAAGCAGGCAAAAGAGGCGTAGAGGGGAAGATTATTACTTCTACTTATCTGAATTTCACCGAAGCTAAGGCACTTAAGAAAATAAATGAATTTAATCATATCGATTTAAAAGTTTTTGAATCAGAAAAATCGGTTGGTTTCCATACGAAGGCTTATATTTTTGAATTTAAGGACTCGTATAAAGTGATTATTGGTTCTTCAAATATTACACAGAGTGCTCTCAAAAGTAATATTGAATGGAATGTAGAGATCATTGCTAAAGAGGACGCACAGTTCCTTAAAGATGTTTTAAAAGAATATGATAGCTTGTGGAATAGTAGTGTTAAAGCGGATGACGCCTTTATTAGTAAATATGAAGAGTTCTTAAATAAATTAAGTGGTTATACAAATACACAGCAATTTATTTATGAAAGCTCCGAATATATTGTCCCGAATAAGATGCAGAGGCAAGCGGTAGAAAACCTTGAAAGAATTAGGTCAATTGGGGAAAATAAAGCGCTGGTGATCGCCGCAACAGGTACAGGTAAAACATATATGTCGGCTTTTGATGTAAAGGCTGTTAAACCTAAAAGGTTATTATTTATTGTACATAGAGAAGAAATATTAAAAAAGGCAAAAGAGACCTTTGAAAAGCTTCTTCCTAATGAAAAACGATCATTTGGATTACTAACAGGGAACCATAAGCAAAAGGATAAGGATTATATTTTCTCAACCATACAAACCATGTCTAAATACTTCGGGGAATTCGAACGAGATACATTTGATTATATAATTTTTGATGAAGCCCACCATGCTACAAGCCCAAGTTATCAAGCAGTGTTGGACTACTTTAAACCGCAATTTACTTTAGGAATGACAGCCACACCTGAACGAAGTGATCAGCAAAATGTTTTTGATTTATTTGATAATAACGTAGCTTTAGAAGTTCGACTACATGAAGCCTTAGAAGACGAGCTTGTTATTCCTTTTCATTATTTTGGTATTACCGACATTGAAGGTATCGATTTAAGTGATGTTGATATAGACGATGTAGCGGAGATAACAAAGAGATTAAAGGTTAACGAGCGAGTAGACTTTATTATTAAGAATATGAACTTCTATGGACATGACGGCGATAAAAGAAAAGGTCTTGGCTTTTGTGTAACGATTGAACACGCTCAATATATGGCCCAAGAGTTTAATAATAGAGGCTATCATAGTATCTGTTTATCTGGAGAGGATTCAGTCGAGCGGAGAGCTTATTATATGAATAAGCTAGAAGATGATGCGGATGAGTTAGAGTTTATCTTTACGGTCGATATCTTTAATGAAGGTGTAGATATTCCCTCTGTTAACACGGTGTTGATGCTTAGGCCTACTAATTCACCGATTGTTTTTATCCAGCAGTTGGGCCGTGGTCTTCGTAAGCACAAAGATAAAAGTTTCCTTACCGTTCTTGATTTTATCGGAAATCATAGTAAAACATTTTTGATTGCGATCGCTTTAAATGGGACTCGTTATTATGATAAAGAAAGTTTGAAGGTGGCAATCGCGACTGGCTTTGCCAATATACCAGGTTGTACACATATTCAAATGGATAAAATATCCGAAGAACGAATTCTATCTCAAATTGATAAAGAGAACTTTAACTCTTTGAAATACTTGAAGGAAGAGTATTATGAATTTAAGAAGATGAATCAAGGGAAAATCCCATTGCTTTTAATGGACTATATGAAATTCGACGGTGCTCCTGATCCTATTAAATTTATTAATCGTGATAAAACGTATTTGCAATTCGTTGCAAAAGTAGAGAAAAATGATCACTTAAAAAGTTTATTAGTAGATGAAGCATTTGAAGGAGCATTAAAAGAATTATCAAGTAAGTTGCCACTTAAGAGGGTATACGAATTTGTGATTGCTAAATACTTATTAGATCATGATGTGATCTCTTTAGAAACCGCAAAACATGAGATATTGAAGTGGGTTAAAGAAGTGGATGAAGATAGTGTGTTGCACGCCTTAGAATGTCTAAATCAGAATTTCTATGATCCTGGTCAGAAGAAAAGAAATCTTAAACTGTTTACACTTCAGGATAGTTTATTATCGAAGACACCTGTATATGAAACAGTTCTTCAGAATGAAGAGTATAGAAAATATATCGAAGATCTCATTATATACGGGGTTTTTAGATACGAGAAAGAGTTTAAGGAAGAGTACTATGGTGTGCCACATTTGAAATTATATGAACAATACCAAATGGGGGATGTCGCCCTTCTTTCAAATTATCGTAAAAGCCATAGTGCCTTTAGGGGATCAGGGTTGCTTGCGAATGGGAATGAGTATTTCTTATTTATTGATTTGCATAAGGAAGACGACATTAAAGAAAGTATTAACTATCATGATGAATTTATAAATGAGCGATATTTCCAATGGCAGACTCCAAATAGTACAGCTCCAAGCTCTGATAGAGGAAAAAATATCGTATTCAACCAGGACAGAGGAGTTCATCTACACCTATTTGTGAGAAAGTATAAAGAAATAGACGGGAAGGTAGAACCTTATATTTATATAGGCAAGGGTAATACCGTAGAGTATGAAGGAGAAAAGCCGATAACCGTTAAAATGGAATTGGAAAATGAAATTCCTGCAAGTTTATATACGGAATTCACGAAAAGAGTGTAGTCTTCTCATTTGAGAAGACTACTTTTTTCGTTCATCAGTTGTTCAACTGCTGGAATATCAGCGGGTGCCCATTTTAGCGAGTTTAAATTTTCTCGCTTTAACCAGATAAACTTGGAATGTTCACTTGCGGTTGGGGTACCTTCAATGATTTTACATTTTATTGATAATAAGTTGATAATGAAGGTTTCGTATTCATGCGTATTATCATTAAATACCGCCCCTTCTGTTTCAACTTTACACTGCAATTCTTCATCAATCTCTCTTATTAAAGCAGAAAAAACGTCTTCACCTTTTTCTACTTTTCCACCAGGAAACTCCCACATATTCGGGATGCTCATGTCTGGAGAGCGTAACGCACATAGTATTTCATTTTTCTCGTTTTCGATAATGGCTGCAACTACTTTCACTAGCTTCTTCATGGTCTCCTCCTAAGGTTTAGCTATGTTTAAATAATATCATGATTATGAGTCTGTGTGAAAATGACAAAAATAAACAAGTTCTTTTGCTATAATCAAGATATAAACCTAGAAGGAGGCAATTTTATGCCAGTCCACAACAAACTAGTCCGTGATCGCATCCCAGAAATAATCGAAGCCACCGGTAAGAAATATTCAACCCGACTATTAAGCGATAAAGAATATATAGATGAATTGAAAAAGAAAAGCTTTGAGGAGCTTCAGGAATATGTAGAGACGGATAATAAAGAAGATGCGATTGAGGAATTGGCAGATGTGTTGGAAATCATGCATGCATTAGCTGAGTATCATGGATCTTCTATTGAAGAAGTGGAAGAAGTGCGGAGAAGTAAGGCTGCTAAACGTGGTGGTTTTAAGGAGAAGATTTATCTGATTGAGGTTGAAGATGAGTAAGGTTCAGTTAATCACCCGTCAACTTGGCACACACTTATTGGAACAGATTCAGTCTGCCTCTTCGATATGTATTTTGACTTCCTTTGTCATGAAGTCCGGTGTTCAGTATCTGAGAGAGGCCTTGAAAATGGCAGCTGAACGAGGGGCAGAGATTAAGGTATGTACAGGGGATTATTTATTTGTGACGCAGCCAGAAGCATTGCGAATGTTTTTAGAGATTGATCCTCGGATTGAGGTCAGGCTGTGGAAGAGTAATGGCGTGTCCTTTCATCCAAAAGCCTACCTTTTCCAAACGGAGAAGCAGGATTGCTTGTTTGTTGGTTCTTCCAATCTATCAAGGTCGGCTTTAAGTCATGGGGTGGAGTGGAGTCTTTCTGTTAGTGATGATGAGGAAGTGTTTTCTGAAGGCTTGCATCTATTTTTAGAAACCTTTTATGCCCACCAGACGATTCCATTGAATCAAGAAACACTGAAGGAGTACGAAGATCGGTATGAGAAGTTTCATATCCATACGCCAAATCTTGCACAAAAATGGACAGAGACAGAAGAAATGGATTTAATGCTTCCAAGCGAGACAGAACCCATTCCAACCACGGAGGTCATTCATGATCCACCGGCTTCGTATGGAGAAATCTATCCACGATTTGCACAAATCGAGGCGCTTGAGGAACTGAATAAAACACTGGAAGAAGATTATGATAAGGCACTAGTCGTGATGGCGACCGGATTAGGAAAAACGTATCTTGCTGGTTTCTTTGCCCGTAACTTTAAACGGGTGTTGTTTATTGCCCATCTTGAAGAAATCCTGCATCAGGCAAAGAAATCATTCCAGACTGTCATGCCTGATCAGGAGTTTTCAATCTATAATGGCAAGGTGAAGGAAACGAACGGACACACCACTTTTGCCTCGATTTACACATTAAGCATGCAACGGCATCTCCAAGTGTTCGATCCTGAAGAGTTTGATTTGATTGTGGTCGATGAATTCCATCATGCAGCGGCTGATTCTTACCAACGGGTACTGGAGTACTTTAAGCCGAAATTCATGCTGGGGATAACCGCCACACCGGATCGAAACGATAACAAGGATGTGTATGCGATTTGCGGTGGGAATGTTGCATTCCGACTGGATTTCTTGGAGGCGATTGAGCGGAACTGGCTATCACCATTTAAGTATTATGGGGTATATGATGAGACAGATTATAGTCAGATTACATGGCTTGGGAATCGGTATGATGAAGCCGAATTGCTTCAGCTTCAATTACGAGATGAAATGGCGGAAAAGGTACTGAAGGCTTGGACAGACAAAAAGCAAACGCGAACAATAGGCTTCTGTTCATCAATTAAGCAGGCAGATTTTCTTTCTACCTATTTTAATAGGAAGGGATATCGAACGGTTAGCCTTCATTCCAAGCCCGCGGGCCTTAACCGAGATGACGCTATAAGTCAGCTTGCAGAGGGCACTCTGGATATTATTTTTACGGTTAATCTCTTCAATGAGGGAGTCGATATTCCGGCTGTAGATACGCTTTTATTTGTAAGACCGACTGAATCTTTAACGGTCTTTACCCAACAAATTGGCAGGGGGCTACGGCTCCATAATACCAAGGAACATTGCGTAATCATTGATTTGATAGGCAACTATCGTAATGCAGATGTTAAGTTGAGTTTGTTTGATAAAGACTTCAGCGGCAAAAAGAAAAACAAGGTCATTGAGCCAGTCGTTCCTGAATTATGTGAAATGGAATTGGATGTTCAAGTTATCAATCTCTTAAACGAAATGACGAGGAAGAAGCAACCT
Organism: Peribacillus sp. NPDC097295; assembly: GCF_044761665.1. Lineage (NCBI taxonomy): Bacteria > Bacillati > Bacillota > Bacilli > Caryophanales > Bacillaceae > Peribacillus > Peribacillus sp. NPDC097295. Next base: position 556,123 of record NZ_JBIWCW010000001.1, on the reverse strand, counting down.
AGACGGGAAAAACTACTGAGCGATTATCAAGTATTAAAGCAGGAATTAGGTAGAAGACCGACGTATTTGGAATTGCATCTAAAAGGGGCCTCTGACTCTCCGCAGTACCGGCAGGAGTTCTCTTCTTATTATAGATTTTTAGAATGGGCGGGAGAGCTTTCAGAAAGTGAATCAGCCGTTTTTCATAAATATGAACAATGGTTGGTGGAAGTGGAAAAGACAGGTATGGCGAAGAGTTATAAGATGGTGGTTCTACTAGCGATGTTGGAGCTCGGACAGAATGATTGGTCCAAACCCATTACATCTAGGCAAGCGGCTCCTTTCTTCCATGGTTACTTAACTGAAACCGAATATCGTAAACAAATCGATTTTGCGGACAACTCTTCTAAGAAACTATGGCAGTATGATGAAGCTGGAGTTAGTAGGTTAATAGCAACGATGCCGATGACCAAGTGGAGTGGAAGTTCTAAGGGGCTCATTTCGTATGAAGATGATATCTTTAAGCTGAATTTCAATATTGCAGCAGAGGATCAGTCGCTTTTATTTGATATGACTAAAGATATATGTGAATATCGGCTACATTATCATTTTGAGCGGAAGGCTAGATAATTAGTAGTTTCAGGCTGTCGACAAAGTTGGCAGCTGTTTTTTTGATATTGGTAGGGAAATTTACATTTTTTCATTATTCTTTGTAACGAATTCAAGAAATTTCGGATATATAGAGCGAAAGGGGGAAATGCCTTGGGGGATCTCCATGAAATGTATGATAGGTATGAACAAGACGTCTTTAAATATCTCATGTGTCTTTGTCGTAATGCCGATTTAGCAGAAGAATTAACACAAGAAACATTCTATCAAGCTGTGAAATCGATTGATCGATATAATGGCGAATGTAAAATGTCCGTTTGGTTATGCCAGATCGCGAAGCACTCCTATTATAAGTACCTGGAAAAGAATAAAAAGGAACAAGGAGATGTTGTTCAAGACTATATTTTACATACTTCACCTGAAATTGAATTGATTCATTCGGAGGATAAGATTGCATTATACCGGAGCATACACCTACTTGAAGATCCTTATAAAGAGGTCTTACTTCTTAGAATTTTAGGTGATCTGAGTTTCAAAGAAATTGGGGAAATTCTGTTTAAGAATGAGAACTGGGCTAGGGTTACGTTTTATCGAGCTAAACTGAAATTAAAGGAGAGGGGCGAGATAGGTAATGACTAATCATACCTGTGCGATCGTAAGAGATTTGTTGCCATCTTACATAGATGATATCTGTAGTGAAGAGAGCAGACAGTTTGTCGAGGAACATGTAGGATCGTGTGATTCTTGCAGAAATATACTAGTTACTATGAAATCAGAAGTTGCTATTCCCGAGGAGCTAAATCAAATGGAAAGATTGAAAGAGAAGAAGCCATTTAAGAGATTATCAGAATTTTTAAAGAGACAGAATCAACTAACTTCCTATATTCTGTTACTCGCCATGATTACATTAGTGTTAGGGATTTTCTTTCTAACTCGTTCGATGGCAGACGTGAAGGCTTATCACCAAGAATTGAGTAAGCTTGATGTAGTAGATAAAGAAAAAGAAGGGATTATGACTGATGTATTCCATATCCTTGGTTCTACGAATAAGGTGTCTAAAAAAGAAGAGGAACAACTTCTACAACTCTTTGATACGTACGAAGACAAACTCAGGTACTTGGCTATTTTCCCAGCAAGAGATATAGAAGATTGGATTCAAGAGAATAAAGCGGTAAGAAGTAAACCGACTGCCATTTATCCAGTTGACTACCAGAAGGCAACGCTTGTTATTGGAAGCGAGGGGGTCATCGAGAGAAAAGAACAAATTACCCCAAGTGATTATGATTTAGGAACTGTAGTGAAGGCGAATGAAGACTTGGTTGTTCAATACGAATATAAGAGTTCTTATGAAAGTACTGTTGAAAGGCAACATCAGTTAAAATATTATGGACCTACTAATTGGGACTTCTTTCAGTTACCTATCTTTTTCTTTGTTTTATTTACAATTATAGGTATTATATGGTTATCTCTAAAGGAGCAAAATAGGCAGCTGAATGGATTGATTGATTGATTTGCTGTTTGCGCATATCAATAGATTACGAATGAAAGTGAAATACTTATGTTTATGATCCATTCCCAGGGAGGGATACCATGCAAGAAATCCTCAGTAGAAAAATCAAATCTGTCCTAGTTGTCAGCGTTATCCTCGGCGGTTTCTTTCTTCTTCTGGAGCCCTGGATTTCTATAATCGTGTTGATCTATGCTTTCATCGGGTGTGCGGTGTATGGGATACCGGTTTCGTTTTTATCGGATGTTGTCACGAAAAAGGCCGGACCGTATCGTTTTGTTTTGGCTTCGTTGATCTATTCGGTGTTTGGGTTTCTACCCTTTCCCTTATTGGGAGAAATTGGAGCATGTGCCGTTGTCTGCTCTTTGCTTTTCTTCCTACTAGAAGAATGGCAGAGAGCGAGAGGAAACGGGAGGGGGCAAAAGCCTGCGAATAAGATGCTCTTCGTGAATGCGCTATCTACCATACTTCTGTTCTCTTTAGCTGCATGGGGGGCCATGTCCATCCCGAGTTCGTTGTTTGAAGAGCAGACCAATGAATTGCTCCTCATTCCAAAAGGGTATGAGGGTGAAGTAAGGGTGGTGCGCAATATTAAAGATGCGCCGCCACCTGAGAAAAGTGATGGCTTTGATGTGTATCGAATTAATAATAAAGGCTATACACTCAGTCCGTTTCCTGAAAGCGAAGGCATCATCCATAATCAATATTATTATGTAGATACAGAAGGCCATAGGGAAAAGATTGATGAGAGTTGCATCAATTATGGAGGTACGGAAGGTTTCGGGAACGGAGAATATGAATACTCCAGTTCTTACTTTTTTGTTACACAGACACAATGCGGTGATACGTTTGAGGAAAATGATTATCCACTCGATATGCCACGTGGCATTTCATTAGACCAGATTATCGAGGAAGAAGGGTTGGATAAGCTTACAGACTAGATATGATATGATTATATCAACGCTATTCTTATTATGGAGCGGACTTATTGCCTTGGAGGTATTTGTTATGCGTGATGCGAACTATTATGTGACAAAGCTTGGGATGGAACCACATCCTGAGGGTGGGTTTTATAAGCGGACATTTGAATCCTCGGAACGTACTTCAGATCAAGAATTATCAGTAGAGTTTGAAGGGAAGAGAAAGCTTTATACAAGCATCTACTTTCTATTAGGTTCGAATGACATCTCCCATCTACATCGTCTGAAATCCGATGAATTATGGTATTATCATGCTGGAAGTCCTTTGACGATTTCTGTGATTGATGAGAATGGACACTATAAAGAAAGTAAACTGGGGATTAACCTGGACGATGGGGAAATCCCACAAGTATTGGTTCCGAAAAACTCCATCTTCGGCTCTTCCGTCAGGGATGAGGATACGTTCTCATTGGTTGGGTGCATGGTCTCGCCGGGTTTTGAGTTTCAAGACTTTGAGTTGTTCACCCAAGAAGAGCTATTGTCGAAATATCCTCAACATAAGGAAGTAATCATGAAACTGGCGTATGAGGAAATCCCTGAATAATCGTTTTTCGTAGAAGAACCCTTGTCTTGGTAAAATGCGGACAAGGATTTTTTCCGTCTTGGATCATGAAGAGGTCTTGTAGTGAACCAATACAAACTAATCCTCTCTCCGTATAACCGCAAATACATGAACTTTTGGTGAAGGGGTTAGTCATCAAATACCTAACTGGGGCATTCCTCGAATTTTTGATGGTTACATTTAAGAAAGGAGGAGTTTGAAATAAAAGTAGATCCACTAGAATTTCATATTCGTGATGTAAACTATATGATTAGGGCAGCAAGAGAGAACGATGCGAAAAAGTTGGCTGAAGTACGGGTGCAAATAGACGGTGAAACAGAAAATATGGATAGAGAAAAGGGGGAAGGATATATAGATGAAGGTGGTTTTAAAAAATTAATCAAAAGGGATACAGATAGTCCTCATAATCTTTTTTTGGTTTGCGAAGTAAACGAAAGGATTGTTGGTTTCTCCAGGTGTGAAGGTAATCAGTTGAAAAGAAAGGCCCATCAAGTTGAGTTTGGAGTGTGTGTATTGAAGGAGTTCTGGGGCCATAGCATGGGTACGAACTTATTAAAGGAAACGATTAGATGGGCAGATACAATAGGAATTAAGAAAATTACTTTGAGCGTACTCGAAACCAATAAAAAAGCCATCATGCTCTATGAAAAATATGGTTTTGAACATGAGGGAGTCTTAAGGAAGGATAAACTACTATCGGATGGGAATTATTATAATACTGTAATAATGGGTAGATTTAATGAATAATACGTTCTTTTTTATTGTTCAACTAACAGGAGTTTTAGCTTAATAGAAAAAATAAAGTCGATAGAAAATCTGTTGGCTTTTTTGTTATGTATCCGGATTACAAGACTAACGGGGTAGTAAAGTAAGTTTATAAACATTTGCTAAGTAAGTGATGTTCTTCTATTATAAACAAGCGCAAAGATTTCTATATAAGAGGTGTATGTATGAAGTTAGATGAGTTTACAATTGGACAGGTGTTTGAAACGAAGTCCATGAAATTAACACAAGAGGATATTATGAAATTTGCAGGGGAATTTGATCCTCAGTATATGCATTTGGATGAGAAAAAAGCGAATCAAGGGAGATTTAATGGAATTATTGCTTCTGGAATACATACGATGAGCATTTCGTTTAAACTTTGGATTGAACAAGGTATGTATGGAGAGGATGTTATTGCTGGAACTGGGATGAATCATATTAAATTTATAAAACCCGTGTATCCAGATGATGAATTATATACGATTGTTGAAGTTCTAGATAAAAAAGCGATAAAAGAAGAATCGGGAATTCTTACTGTATTATTATCCACTTACAATGACAAAAAAGAAAAGGTATTTACAGGTGAATTGTCGGTATTGATTAAGCGATGAAGTTATGTTACTAATAGGACAGGATTGTTCATTGTACATGGATGATTTTAGGGCTCACTAGCATCTCAGCCTAGCCATTGATGATTGTAAGCTATTATTCCTAAAATCGCCCCGATCGTTGAACCAATCGCTGCACCAACTATGCCCCATGTTACGTTTGAAATTGTTTGGTCGCTTTTCTCCATTATAAGCACCTCCTGCCTTGGTTTATATTTTCCTAGACTTTTATTTTAATATATATTTACATTTTTTTACAACAAAGAAGTGGACCCCCTACGCATTAATAGGGGATCCACTTCTTTCCTTTAGATTCCGACCGTGTTTCGTTTGTCTTTAGTTCGGTCCGTCATACTGAAATAGACGGCTCCGATTATAATGAGAACGATGATGATTCCTGCGATAATCACGGATGAGTTTAATAATAAAATGAATCCTAATCCTGATACGGAAGCGATCGTGGATAGTACGGTCCATGTGGAGAATGTTTCTTTCATGCTTAGTCCGAAATATTCTTTAATCATCCAAAAGCCTGCGTCATTCACATGGGAGCAAATGGCACTGCCGGCTCCAGTTGCAAGCGTTACCAAGGCTAGATTCACATCGTATTGCGCCAAGATGGGGATGACTAATCCTGCGGTGGAGATAGCGGCAACTGTGGCTGATCCTAAGGAAACCCGTAATATTGCGGCAACTAACCAGGCAAGGATGATCGGTGACATGGCACTGCCTTTAAATAGTTCTGCTACGTAATCTCCTACTCCCCCAGTAATGAGTACTTGCTTGAAGGCACCGCCGCCTCCAATGATCAATAGCATCATCCCGATTGCTGCAATGGATGAAGTACAGGAAGCCATTACATCTTTGATTGGAGTCTTTCTTGCGATTCCCATTGTATAGAAGGCAAGGAATAAAGATAATAACATGGCAGTCGAAGCGTTTCCTACCAGACGAACGATTTCTATTAATGTATTATCTTCAAATCCTACTGATTTTTGAACCATATCAAGGATGGTAGCGATGGCCATTAATAAAACAGGGAACATGGCAGTCAAAACACTTATTCCGAAACCAGGCGTTTCTTCCAGCTTGAATGTTTTTTGTTCGCCTAAAGAAGCGATATTACCCGTTTTCTTGAATGCATCCGGAACAATTTTTTTAGCGAACTTCGTGTATAGGGGACCGGCAAGGATGACGGTCGGTATGGCAACAATGATTCCGTAAAGTAAAACCAATCCAATATCTGCACCATATTCACCAGCTATGACGGTCGGCCCTGGATGCGGGGGTAAGAAACTATGTGTCGCCAATAAGGCTGCAGCCATGGGAATACCTAGGTGTAGAATCGAAACTTTTAGTTCTTTGGCCATGGTGAATACAATCGGAATCAATAACACCAATCCTACTTCAAAGAATAGGGCAATCCCGACGATAAAAGAGGCAACCACAACAGCCCACTGAATTTTATCTTCGCCAAATTTGTTAATTAAGGTCATGGCAATCCGCTGGGCTCCTCCTGCATCAGCAATTAGCCTACCGAGCATGGCTCCAAGCCCAAAGATTAAAGCGATGTGACCAAGTGTACCGCCTAATCCGCCTTCAATGGTTGTAACGATATCTTTTAAAGGCGTCCCTAGTGCTAAAGAGACAACGAAAGAGACAACGATCAATGAAACAAATGTATTTAACTTGAAACCAGTAATCAGAATGAGCAACAAGATAATCCCAAACGCTACGATAAGTAATGGCATAATAAACCCCCCATAAAATAATTGAATTATTTCCGTTTGCTCTACTTACTTCTATAGGCAGTGACTCTAGGATGGCTTATGCTGTCTTGTTTACTAGTCATGACATGTAGTTGTTCAAAAGGATAGAAAACGCTTTCATTCTAACCTATGAAAATTCAGTCTGCACACATAACACATCTCCTGATTGGGAGAGTTATTAATTTTGAACGAGCGGTTTTTCTTCACCTAATGCTTTAACTCCGGCTTGTAGAACTTCAATGATTCGATCGGTATCATAGATGTTCCCGCGCCAAGTTCCTCCACTTACTGCTTGAAGGGCAGCCCATAAACGAGTATCATCTGGAAGTTTAGGATCCGGTCTAAGGTCCGGATGAGAATCACGTCCTTCTAAGACTGCCGTTGCTTCTTCTAAAGGAAGTCGTTTATTCTCCGTTCCAACGAAATTGACCGAACCGGCCAATTGAACCCGATCGACAATGATTTCAATGATATCTCCGTCACGCAATTTTCCAATGGCTCCGCCAGCCAAGGCCTCTGGTCCAATATGTCCAATGCATGCCCCAGTAGAAACTCCCGAAAAACGTGCATCTGTAAGTAAGGAGACATGTTTTCCGTAAGACAGATGTTTTAATGCCGAGGTTAGTTGATAGGTTTCCTCCATGCCGGTTCCCGATGGACCACCGCCCATGACGACCATGATATCCCCTGCTTGGATGCCTCCCGTTTTGATCGCTTTAATTGCTGATTTTTCTGATGTGAACACTTTAGCTATTCCGGTGTGGCGATATACGCCATCTTCTCCCACTACAGATGAATCAATGGAAGTCGACTTAATGACGGATCCTTCAGGAGCAATATTTCCTTTCGGGAATGTAACGGTGGAAGTTAGACCTTTTTCTTTTGCTGTGACTGGGTCCATGATAATATCATCAGGATTGATTCCGTCATTTTCCATCAATTGTTTTTTCATCAGTGTACGTCTCTCCGATTGTTCCCACCAGTCGAGATTGGCACCAAGAGTTTCGCCTGTGACGGTCAGTACATCTTCATGCAAGACACCTAATCTTCTTAAATGAAGCATCACTTCCGGGACGCCACCTGCCAGGAATACCTTGACGGTTGTATGGCCAGTCGGACCATTTGGCAGTACGTCGACTAAGCGGGGGACTTTCTTATTGATCCTAGTCCAGTCTTCAACAGTTGGTAACTTGCATTTAGCTGCATAGGCAATGGCTGGGATATGAAGTAATAAGTTCGTTGAACCTCCGAAGGCTGCGTGAATCACCATCGCATTTTCAATCGCTTTATCCGTTAGAATATCCTTGGTGGATATCTTTTTCTTCTCCATCACTAAAGCTGCACGTGCTGATTGCTTAGCCATCTCTACCCATACTGGTTGGCCTGAAGGAGCTAGTGCCGAGTGAGGTAATGCCATTCCAAGGGCTTCTGCCACGACTTGGGAGGTACCAGCTGTACCAAGGAATTGGCAACCGCCCCCTGGTGTAGCGCACGCACGACATCCGAGATCGGCAGCTTCTTGTAACGTGATTTCGTTATTGGCATATCGTGCCCCGATGGTTTGAATCTTTCCTGCGTCTTCTCCATTGGTTGGTGGTAGCGTCACCCCTCCAGGAACGATTACAGTCGGCAAATCGTGCATGGATGCTAAAGCGACCATCATGGCTGGAAGGCCTTTGTCACATGTAGCGACCCCAATAACTGCCCGGCCCGTTGGCAATGATCGTATTAATCTCCGGTAAACGATGGCTGCGTCGTTTCGATACGGTAGGGAATCGAACATGCCAGTCGTTCCTTGCGTACGGCCATCACATGGATCGCTTACGAATCCTGCAAAGGGAACGCCTCCTTGTTTACTGATCTCTTCGGCTGAGGCCTTCATTAATAAACCGATTTCCCAATGACCGGTATGATAGCCTAATGCAATGGGCGAACCATCATGATCCCTAATGCCCCCTTGTGTACCGAGGATGAGGACTTGTTTTCCAAGGAGGTTTGAAGCTGACCATCCCATTCCAACATTTTGAGATAATCCAAAAAGGTCACCACTGGGTGATTCCAACAACATGTCTGGGGTAAGCGGGAGTGAACCATCTGCCCCTTTTGCATGTGTTTGAATTTTGTAAAGAGAGACATCCTCTTCGCCAAATATCGATTGAAATGACATATATTTACCTCCGTAATAAGATTTTCACTTTCTATAAAAACAAAATATTCAGTCATCTGAGAACCAAGACCTATATGAATCTATGAAGTTCTCTGAAAACCCCCTTTGTTTTATAATATAAAACAACGTTCATATATAAAGAACTTAAGTTGTAATCTAAAATAACCATATATTTACATGAAAGTCAATCAATTTTATAATAGTAATGATTGATGAGAAATCATGTTATTCAGAAGACATTTTACCATGATACTAATTAGTTTTCTAAATGGAGGTAAACAGGGGAGGGTGAACCGAGATAGGTTTATTGTTATTCAGTTATCTCCCATTATAGATTTTTCTGTATTTGGTAATGAGTCTTGACTTTTTAAAAAAACTAGTATTATATTGAATTGTAGGAAAATTTCGTCATTATAAAATCGAGTTTCATAATTTAAAACAAGTAGGTGACATTCATGCCTGTTATTCAATCAGTGGATCGAGCTCTTCGCATTCTCGATCTGTTCGATGAACATACAACAGAATTGAAGATAACAGATATCAGCAATCAAATGGGACTTCACAAGAGTACGATTCATTCTTTATTGAAAACGCTTTTAAACCATGGCTATATCAGTCAAAATCCCGAGAATGGGAAATATGGTTTGGGAATGAAGCTTTTTGAAAGAGGGAACTATGTCATCCAGTCTTTGGACGTCAGGGATTTATCCAAAAAATACTTAATGGATTTATCGGCAAAAACCGGACAGACGACCCACTTGGTTATATTGGACGGCAAAGAAGGAGTCTATATTGATAAAGTGGAAGGCCCTATGGCTGTGATTCTTTATTCAAAAATAGGAAAACGAATTCCACTTCACTGCTCCGCGGTTGGTAAAGCGTTAATCGCATTTAAAGATCCGGAAGAAATAAAAAAGATTCTCCATGAATATAGTTATTTAAAGCAAACGGAGTTCACCATTGCAAATGAATCTGAATTCATGCGTGAGCTACATGAGGTTCGATCTCAAGGGTATGCGATTGACAATCAGGAAAACGAGCCTGGAGTTCGCTGTATTGCAGCACCGATTCGAAATCATGAGAACAAAGTGATTGCAGCGATTAGCCTTTCGACACTGGTCGGTCGTATAAATGACGCCCAGCTGGAAGTTTTCATTGAACAACTGAAACAGGCAACTTATGAATTATCAGAACAAATGGGGAATGGGATACCAATTTCATAGAGTGGTTCCCTTCTCTATTGTCTATATATAGAAACTGTGTTTTATATTATAAAACAAAAGGAGGCTATTTAATGCGTATTATCCGATATATCAATGAACATTCAAAAGCAACGCTAGCAGCTGTTACTAATGAGGGGGAAATATACCCCCTTCCTCAAGACGGGTTGATTGAATTAATTCAACAAGCAAACGAACAAAACGTGTCCCCGCTCTCTTTCGTAGAGAATTTCCTTTCTAAATCCATGCCCATTCAAAACTCTTTAGAAGATTTATCGTTACTCGTTCCCATTGTGGCGGAAGAAGTATGGGCATCTGGCGTTACATATGAACGTAGTCTCGATGCCCGTAACTATGAAGCGACAGCTGGAAAGCTTGATGCCACCACTTTCTATGACAAGATCTATGAAGCAGAACGTCCAGAAATTTTCTTTAAGTCAACGGCTGCTCGTACAGTTGGACCTGGGCAGGAAGTCTATTTACGCAATGATTCCAATTGGCAAATACCCGAGCCTGAACTTGGCCTTGTTATCAATCGGGAAGGTGACATCCTTGGATATACGATAGGGAATGATATGAGCTGTCGTGATATAGAAGGGGAGAATCCTCTTTATCTACCACAAGCGAAAATATGGAAGAATTCGTGTTCCATTGGACCAGCCATCCTCCTTGCCGAGTCCGTGGAGGATCCTTATGACTTTGACATCACATGTAGGATCTACCGAAATGACGAGCTTAAAGTCGAGGGAAAAGCGAATACCAACCAGTTAAAAAGAAAGTATCATGAATTAGTATCGTTCCTCACTCGTGACAATGAAATTTTTGACGGTACAGTATTGTTGACGGGCACGTGCATCATTCCGGAAAATGATTTTACCTTATTGGATGGCGATCAGATTGAAATTGAAATCTCTGGCATTGGTATCTTGAAAAACAGTGTAAAGTTACCGAATAACATTCTAGTTTGAGTGAAACAGAGAACACCGGTGCAACCATAATAATCTAACTATTCATGCAATTGATTTCACGATTAAACCATTACAAGAATATGGGGGTATGTAAGATGAACATAAAAACTGATGAAAAAACGTATTTAAACTATATCAATGGCAAATGGGTATCTGCTTCTATCCAAAAGGTCGACACGAGTATCAATCCGGCCAATCGTCATGAAGTCGTCGGCTATGTACAACAGTCTGGGAAAGAAGATTTGGATGATGCGGTCCTTGCTGCGAAAGAGGCACAAGTGTACTGGAGGAAACTATCCGGTGCTGCCCGTGGAGAGTATCTGTATAAGGTCGCGAATGCAATCGAGCGACGTATGGATGAGATCGCTGAAACGATGACGCGTGAAATGGGAAAAACGTTTCCTGAAGCGAAAGGGGAAACAGCTAGAGGCGTGGCAATCCTTCGTTATTATGCAGGAGAGGGAATGAGAAAAGTAGGAGATGTAATCCCTCCATCGGATTCCGAAGCCCTGATGTTCACCACTCGTGTTCCACTTGGCGTCGTAGGGGTCATCACACCTTGGAATTTCCCTGTGGCTATCCCTATCTGGAAAATAGCGCCGGCACTCATCTATGGAAATGCCGTGATTTTGAAACCAGCACAAGAAGCTACGGTAACCGCAGCCAAAGTCATGGAGTGTTTTGACGAGGCCGGGCTTCCGATGGGTACGATTAATATGGTAACAGGACCGGGTTCTGTCATTGGTCAGGCGATTACCGATCATCCGGATATTCAAGCCATTACATTCACGGGATCTGACTCGGTCGGTAAAACGATTGGATTAGGGGCTCTCAAGCGTGGTGCCAAATACCAGTTAGAAATGGGTGGGAAGAACCCTGTTATCGTGGCGAATGACGCCGATTTGGACCAGGCCGTAGAAGCAACGATTAGCGGAGGCCTCCGATCTACGGGGCAGAAATGTACAGCTACAAGCCGGGTTATCGTGCAAAGTGAAGTGTATGAGGAGTTTAAACATAAACTGATTGAAAAGATAAAGGAAATAACAGTTGGCAACGGCATGAAGGACGATGTATGGATGGGGCCATGTGCCAGTGAAAATCAGCTTAATACCGTCCTTTCGTATGTGGAGAAAGGAATCGAAGAAGGCGCAACATTGATCCATGGCGGTAAACGTATAGAGGATGGGGAATTAGCCGATGGATTCTTTATGGAACCCACTGTCTTTGATAACGTTAGTAACAGCATGACCATCGCCCAAGAGGAAATCTTCGGACCCGTGCTTGCCCTGATCAAAGTGGATACGTTAGAAGAAGCCGTCGACATTGCAAACGATGTGAAGTTTGGACTTAGTGCTTCTATTTTCACTAAAAATATCGGTCACATGCTTTCCTTCATTAATGAGATGGATGCTGGACTCGTACGCATAAACGCTGAATCTGCCGGAGTTGAACTGCAAGCTCCGTTCGGGGGAATGAAGCAATCCAGCTCCCATTCCCGTGAGCAAGGGGAAGCGGCAAAAGAGTTTTATACGTCTATTAAAACCGTATTTGTAAAGGCATAAAAGAATGAAGTGAACTTCGTAAAAAAGCCAATCCTTCATGCAAGAGTCGAGTTTATGGAGGAGTATGCATAGTCCACAAATAGTGAGAGGCAGAAAGGTTTATTTAACAACGTTTCTGCCTCTTTAATTTTGATTTTATCAGAGTTGATTATTCCCACTTTTTTCTGTTTTATTACCCGATGCAAACCAACCAATGAGAGCGATACTGACCAATACTCCATAGAAGATTAGAGTCCAAGTGGTGCTGTGGGGGAAATCATGATCTATGATACCGACATCCTCATGGGCAAGGGTAATCATCGCAAGTTTGACACCGACCCAAGCAACAATGGCATATGCTGTGGTTTCCAATGCCGGACGTTTTTCAAGAAGTTTCACAAACCAAGTGGCTGCATACTTAATTAAAACAAGGCCAGCAATACCACCGAGAACAACAACTATAAATTGTCCTCCATCCATACCACCAAAATTGTTAAGTGGTGAATCTGGAAGACCAAGGGCAAGAGCAACTGCAGCTAAAATTGAATCAATTGCAAAAGCAAGGTCGGCTAATGCGATCTTCCCTACTGTTGGCCAGAACCCTTTACCAGCAGTAGCCTTTTCATCGTCCTTATGAATTTTCTCATTTTCTTTTCCAAACCGTGCCTTGATGACATGCTTTAAACCTAAGTACAGAAGATAAAGGGCTCCTATTGCTTGTACCTGCCAGACATTTGCAATGAAAGAAATGGCAAAAAGTGCACCAAATCTGAAAACGAAAGCTATAATAATTCCGTAATTAATAGCACTTTTTTTCTGTTCTTCGGGTAAATGTTTGGCCATTACTGCTATTACAAGGGCATTGTCAGCAGATAATAACCCTTCTAACCCGATTAGAATCAACAATGTCCAAGCATACTCGAGCCATATTGAATCCATCCCTTTCACTCCTTTCTTAAACTGAAATGTCATGTGAAAGTTTTCTTAACATTAGAATTTCCCATTGGTATACAGTTAATCCTTTTGAATAGGACTTTTAATAAACATCGGTTTGGTTGAAATTCGTATGAAAAAGAGACTGCTCTTTTTTTGCTGTCTCGGGTTATTGAACTAAAGCACCCATTGTTTAAGTATAATAATCCGAAAATTGTATTTGTGTGAACGAATATTTTAGTGCTAGGTCTCTATCATTCGCCAAGGGGATTGGCATGTGTAGGACTCCTTTTTATATATATTAATATGAACGATTAAAACCTTTGGAGAGAGGTGAATGACATGAAGGTTGAAATAAGCTACTTCCCTCCCGAGGAAATCATAACTGTGCCGGTGGAAGAAGCCACTTATCCTTTTGAGATGAATGGTGAGGTCCAATATATCGTGGATTTTTCTTGTTGGGATGGTGATTATCACCATGATGAACTTTTTTATAACTGGATGGATAGCCCCGGTTATCTATTGCTTATGATGGGACCTTTGGTTGAGGTGGATTGCATAAAGTATACTTGTCCTTGTTGTGGGTATAAAACATTGGATGAAGAACCAACCGATACATATGAAATTTGTAAAATATGCTTTTGGGAAGATGACGGCCTTCAATTTCGAAAACCTGATTACGAAGGTGGGGCTAATGAAGTTTCATTAAGACAAGCACAAAAAAACTTCACTGAATTTGGGGTATCCGAGAAACGCTTTAGTGAGTTTGTAAGAAAGCCAAATGACAAAGATACAAAAGATTCTAATTGGAAACCGTTTAGCTTATAGTTTTAGATTGCTATTGCTTATATGTTTAAAGGGATATCTTAATCAATTATTAATTGTGAATTATTCAATAGCGAAATTAATACGAGCTGGGGCTTTACTTCACTTAATTACATAAAAAGAAACCCATTGGAATCAATCTTCAAAATGGGTTTCTTTTCATTGAGGCTACTATAATCGTTGATTAAGGTTCCAAAACTTCATGCCTTTATCCGTATGAGATTTTTTTTGTGATACACACTTAAAATTAAACCGAACAGGAAGGCGTTGATCATGGCAGATAATGCACCATAGCTCATAAATGGAAGGGATAGGTTTATGATCGGTAATAAGCCAAGAGACATTCCGATGCTGATGGATACTTGTGCAGTGAATATGGCAAAACAGCCAGAAATCAGGATTTTTCCAAAAGGGTCTTTCACCGTTTTGAATATATGGGAAATTCGCCAAATCATCCATAAAAACAGCAGACCAATGAGCAGAGACCCAGCCCAACCAAATGTATAGGTAATCGTAACAAAGATAAAATCCGTCATCATATCATTAGAAAAATCAAACGACCCGAGCGAACCCAAATGACCAAACCATCCGGCATCCGCTATGAGCCTTTCTAACTTCAGATAGGTATATCCTGAAGTCCTACTAAATTTCTCAGGCGTAACGAAGGCTAGTATCCTTTCAAATTGATAGGTCTTTATATCATTCAAGGATATTGAGATTAGTAGAAGTGAAACACATGTAGTAAACAGAACCCCGGCCGTGATCAGGAGTTTCTTTTTACTTAGGCCGCTTCGCCAGACCATTACAGCAACCATCAATGTATACAGCCCCACTGCTTGCACGTTGACGGTATTCATAAACAAAAAGACAGAACAAATGTATAAAAAGGTGGCCAAATACACATTCATCTTCTTGGATTGCAGCATTCCGGCCCAGGCAAGCAGAAAGATGGGCAGAGCTATCAGAGAATCGACCGACATTAACCCCATAATATTCATTTGAGGACGCCCGTACACATATATATGGGAATATTGAAACTGAACCAGAATCAGGCATCCTATCGTAAAGATGACCCAACCCCATCTTTGTAATTTACGATAATCAAAAAACAGGAGGAGGCAGGCGAAAATGACACTTCCTGTGACAGATAATACATGCTTCTGCACGGAAAAGGTATGACCATCCTTAAATAAGAAGGATAGTAAAAATAGCCCCATAGCGGACATGAACAGAAACATGCTCAAGAGCTTCCAATCAATCTTTGGTCTGTGCAGCTTGTCCAACTTCGGGCCGATTTCAGAGGGGTTACCCATATTCCTGACCGCCATTTCCTCCGCTTCATCCTCATGGTATCCTTTTTTGGTCCATTGTTGTTTAGATAGATGCAAATGGTTCTTTAATTCTGCTTCGATATATTTCTTGGCTTCTTTTGATCGAATATACGATGAAACCTGTTCTAAGAATTGGGTGCTTCTCAATCGATTCTTCCTCCTTCAAAGGCCGTCCTCCAATGAGCAGAGGCAGAACGACTTTTCACTTCCTTTTTCTTTAGCCACTTTTTCCCACGTTCATCCAAAGAATAGAGTTTCCTTTCGTCCGTTTCCCAAACAGTCTGGAGCCAGCCTTCCTTCTCGAGCTCATGCAAGGTGGCATATAAGGAGCCTTCGTTTCCTTCGAAATTCTGAATCCCTTTTTGGTAGAGTGCTTCATTAATTTGGTAACCACTTTTCTCCGTATCCAATGATCTAAAGATGGCCATCATGATGTCATCCTTGCTCGCATCCTGCTTTTTAATAGATGCATGAATGGACCTTTTATGACTTTCGGTGAACTTCAATTCAGGAAATGTATGCTTATTCATCGCCGACTTCAAGCGTGTTAATTTATCTTCCATCGGTGCATTCCTCCCAATAGGTTTTTAATCGTTTTTTTGCCTGGCGCATACGGGTCTTCACCGTTCCCAGCTTGACCCCGGTAATTTCGGAGATTTCCTTAAGCTTCATCTCCTGAAAATAATGAAGATATATCAGCTCTCGGTACTGAATGGACAGGGCCATCACTGCATCAGCAAGCTTCCTAT
This sequence comes from Peribacillus sp. NPDC097295, assembly GCF_044761665.1. Classification (NCBI taxonomy): domain Bacteria; kingdom Bacillati; phylum Bacillota; class Bacilli; order Caryophanales; family Bacillaceae; genus Peribacillus; species Peribacillus sp. NPDC097295. The sequence continues at coordinate 539,610 of NZ_JBIWCW010000001.1, read as the reverse complement.
CTTCATCCTGCTGAATGACCACGTCTTCCACATTGTCGGTAGAAGTCCATTCATGTTCCTTATCCGCAGTCGAAACGTTTCGGAAGTACCAGCTTTTCTGATAATCCTTACAGTGATTACTGGCGATTTTCCAAAGCCAGGTCCGTATACTAGCTTGTTGGTTATATGTAGGCAACGCTTTATAAGATTTGATGAAAATTTCCTGTGTCAAGTCCTCTGCGACAACAGCATCTTTTACATAGGAATAGACCAACTGCAGGATATCCTGACCATAAAGGGTCATCATTTCATCAAATAAGGCGTCAACGTCATTCATTTGAGTACACTTCAACACAAACTCCTCCAAAACAGCTCGCACTTCCTTTCCTAGAGATATAGACGACCGAGCCTAGAAGAAGGTTTTCTTTTTCAATAAGTTTACTTCATTTTTCAAGTCGGGGAAGCGGGCTGCCGTATTCAGTCCCATGGATAATCATTTTTATGTCTTGCACATAGTATATAAAATCATCTAGGAAAGGAAGGGTAACTTGGGTAAATTACAAGATATTTTTGAATCGAATAATGGACGCTTAATTCATAAATGGATGCACTATTTCGATATTTATGAACGTCATTTCGAGCGGTTTATCGGGAAAGAAATCAATATACTGGAGATTGGCGTTTCCCATGGCGGGTCGCTTCAGATGTGGAAGGATTATTTTGGAGACAAAGCTACGATCTATGGGATCGATGTTGAACCGGCCTGCAAGTCATTTGAGGGGGATCAAATTAAGATCATCATCGGCGACCAAGGAAATCGGGACTTTTGGAAAACGATCAAGCCTTCCCTTCCGAAGTTCGACATAATCATTGATGACGGCGGTCATCACATGAGTCAGCAAAAGGTTACGTTCGAGGAGATGTATCCTGAACTTTCTCCCCATGGCGTTTATCTTATAGAAGATTTGCATACGAGTTACTGGGAGGAGTACGGAGGGGGGCATGGCGTCCCGAATAACTTCATTGAATACTCCAAAAAAATGATTGATGATCTAAATGCATGGTATTCGAGGGAACCTCAGTTTTCAGTCAACGAGTTCACTACATCCGTCTGGTCGATTAGTTATTACGATAGTATTTTAGTAATCGAAAAGAGACCAAAAGAACAGCCATCATCTAAAATGACAGGGACTCCATCCTGGTAAGTTTGATCGAATAGGACTCTATGGAAAGAAAAGTGCTGCCAATTGGCGGCTCTTTGACTGTATGCTAATTAAGCATAAGCATACATTCAAGTGAAAAACTACTCTATTGGGTATTCGTATTATTTGTATTTGATAAGTAATAACCAATTAGCTATTAGAATAAGACAGCACTCCCCAAGAGGGCTGACTACCCTATTCTAATATATGCTGCGCAACATTTTCAAAATGTGCAGAGTAAGTAGGAATATCAAGTACCTTTCTCATTCTTAATTCCACTATAAAAATTCACCATTACTGAACAGAGTTGTAACAATAACGCGTGCACCTAATGCGGAGGCCATTTGAAGCGCAAAAACAGATACGCCACCAGTACCTAATACTAGTACTGTTAACGGGGGCGTTACTTCAAAAAGGGAGTTGCATTCGTAGCTCTTTTTCTTTATGGAGCTAATGGGGAATTTGGTAAAGAAGGAAATGGGATCAGATGTGATGAATTAGATAAGCATCACGTAGATTCAATCTATTTTTTATGGAGAACTAGGATTTTTGTTGCAACCACGCCGGGGTTCCATTACTTTTAACATATGGATTTAAATGGATAGTAAAAATAAGAGGTGGAAAACTATGAATTGGAATCTCAAAAAATTTGATGAGTTAACAAATTTAGAACTATATACGCTTTTAAAAGAAAGAACTTTGGTTTTTGTGGTGGAACAAAATTGTCCCTATCTTGAAGTTGATGGCAAAGATCCTTTATCCTATCATCTTTTTAAAGAAGAGAATGGAGAAATTGTTGCCTATTTAAGAATTGTACCCGCTGGTGTTTCTTATCAAGAAGCTTCTATTGGAAGAGTCTTAGTAAAGAAAGAATACAGAGGACAAGGAATTGCAGGGGAACTTTTGAAGAAAGGACTAGATTTTATCCAAAACGAATTAAAAGAAACAAAGGTTAAAATTCAAGCTCAAGATCATTTAAGAAAATTCTATAATTCCTTTGGTTTTCAACCTATATCCGAAACATATTTAGAAGATAATATCCCTCACGTCGATATGATATTACAAAGCTAACACACTCATCATGATCTACTAGGTTTGGAGTTAAATTAAAGAAGAAAATGAAAAAGATGACGCTTCAACAAACAGAGGCATTGATCTAAGAAGGATTAATGCCTTTTTGTGTTGAATTCTTATGGAAGTAAAGGGGTAGTTTAGTTCAACAAGAAGTCACAATAGGAATGTTCTTTTATTGTAAGATATAATTACACATATCAATGTTTGGTGTCCAGAAAATAAAACAAAAAACCAGGGGGGGAAATGTACATTAGTAGAAAGTGTGAAATAAAGATTATTTATTTGGGGGGAATTAATGAAAGACTTTTTGAATGAAATTCGAAGACCAATAAATATTTCGCTATCAAGAAAATTTTTATATTCATCTTTAATAGTTATCGCAGGGGTTATTTTAGGCGTACTTTCCAAGGTACTTGATGAAACCGCTAGTAATTTATTACCGCATTTTCTTGAGGTGTTGGATTTAAGAAACTTCTTTTCTCGTATGGGAGTTTGGATTTTCATTGCGGTGCTAATATCTGTGTATAGTAAATCAGCAATTAGGTCTGCAATAAATGTTTTTTTGTTTTTTGTAGGCATGGTAGGTAGCTATTACCTATATACCGTTATGATAGCTGGTTTTTTTCCTAAATCATATATGATGATTTGGATTGTCATGACTGTTATTTCACCATTTATTGCTTTTGTATGCTGGTATGTAAAAGGAAAAGGCATAATTGCTATTTCTATTTCATCTATAATCTTTATGTTTATTTCAAGACAGGCTTTTGCATTTGGATTTTGGTATTTTTATATTATAAATATTTTGGAATTGTTACTCTGGATAGCCACGATTTTTGTTTTATATCAGTCTCCAAAACAAATAATCAAAGTGATTACCATAGGATTGCTTCTTTGCTTCGTTACCGCTCAGTCCAATTTATTTGGGGGAATGTTGTAGGTTTCTATCTATACATTAAAAATGGTCTTTTCGGAGGTGATTGGTTTGTCCATAGGGATTCTTGCTCTTATAACTATGGCGGTATGTATTATTCTCACGTATGAATTCATTAAACCTGAAGAAAAGCACGACCATAGAAAAATAATCGTATTCACTACCTTTGCATGCCTGTTAACAACCATTTTGACCGTCCATCTTTTTCAACATTTCTTCACTTAAAAACTAATCACAACGGCTCCTAATTAACGGTGTCCATATAAAATCAGCAGTCAAACGTTTTTCTACAGATAGTCTAAATTTTTTATAAAGATGGCGAGCCGTTTCTAAAGCCAAATACGATAAAAAGAAAGCCGATTATTCCTACGTTAAGAAAGAATCGGCTTTTATGGTCTTCTTTGATATAAAATTTCATGGCTCTAGCAATAAGGTCCTTGTTATAAAACATCCATATTGAACAGACCTGACATCTCTCAATGATACTTTAGTTCTGTCAAAAGGACGGTAGAGACTGAGACACTACTCATGCAAAATCAATCTTCGAAGCTATCCAGGAATTTTCTTGCCTCACTGTTGAATTTCCACATAACACCAAACTTATCGACTAACATTCCAAAACTTGCTGACCATGGGGTAGAGTATAACGGCATGAGCACTGTACCACCTTCAGAAAGCCCTTCAAAAATTTGCTTATTCATTTCTGGCTCCGCATCAATAATACTGATTATGACGGTATTCCCTGTGGTGATTCCAAAAAGACGGTTCCTTTGTTCCCAGGACTGATCCAGAATTGAAACAAGTAAAACAACACGATGAACAAAAAAATTTGGTTAATGTACAGCTATCGATAGACGTTTCTATAAGAGATCAATTTATCGAAAGGTACGGAAAAAATGCCGTTATAAAGGAAACTGCAAGACGGTACCTCGCAACAATTGAATTGCCTGAGAATCAATATGCCTTTCAATTTTTAGCCGGATTTGGTAATAAGGTTAAGATTTTGGAGCCGAAAGTTTTTATCATGAAATATGTGAAATTCTTGGAGGGGGCGGTGGAACTCTACAAATAAGCTGCATCAAGGGAGTGTATGTTTTAACGTTTTCAACGCAATTTTCATCTCTATTATCAATTATTGAATAGTTGGATTATTTTATTTCTTCGGGAAAGACTTTGCACACTTCACTATCTAATAATTTCTTCTGGATACCATCAACTACAATATAATACTTCTGCAACTTCAGAGCCACGTTTGTATCATCAAAGACAATATCCAGCCAAGACAATACATTCTGTATTAGCACCGACAAACAATTGCATACAAAAAATGAACGAGTGTATCGATGGATGAAATGCTATTTCGAAGCGGCATCCGCTGTTGGTAGTCGTCTAATCAGTTATGAGAGGCCCGTTTTAAGGAAGGGTTTGAGTGTAATCGTTGTACTTCTGAGTTTTATTTGATAAGTAATAACCGATTAGCTATTAGAATAAGGCAGCACGTCCCAAGAGGTATCACTGCCCTATTCTAATATAGCTGTGCAACACTTTTAAAATGTGCAGAATACGTAGGAATATCAAGAACCTCTCTCATTCTTTATTCGACTATACAACTTCACCATCACTGAACAGAATATTGTCTTTCAATCCATTTAATCTTGTCGTACAGTTCTTGATTGATAGGGGTAGGTATTTGATGCTTTTTTCCTAGTTCAATAACCGTTCCGGCAAATAATTCGACTTCACTGAATCGTTGGGCTTCTATATCTTGAGCCATTGAAGGTTTCCCTTTTGGACTTAATGTCGCTAAGACTTTCAGCCAATAATCCAGATTTTCTTCCGTTAAATGAACGCCTTCTTTTTCTGATAAAGCAAGAACCTCTCTCATGGCTGCAATCATCATTTCTCTGGGTTTTCCTTCTCTTTGAATTTCTCCATAATTACTTTTGTGGATAGCAACCGTTTGATTCACCCCTACATTCAGCATGAATTTTCCCCATTGTCTTCTATACATATCCGTATCCAACTCAAAAGGTACATCCATTTGTTCGAAAAATTCCGCCACTCTTTTTGCTTGTGGTGAAACGAAACCAGGCTCTTTTGAACCAATGCAGAGCATACCCATATGATCATAGGTAAGTTCATTGCCTACCTTTACTGCGTCCATACCTTGTGCCACGCAATACAGTACTTTATCCATTCCATACGTTTCCCCAATAATGTCTTCACTTGTTATACCATTCAGTAGGGAAATAATGATTGTACGTTCTCCGACGTGTTTCTTTACCGATTGAATGGCGTCTTCTAACCCGTTAAATTTAACTGAAACAATCAACAAATCAGCTGGGCCACAGTCTTCTTCAGGTGTTACATAATGAAACTTGCACAGTTCCCCATTACTATAGAGCTTTTCGTTTTCATATCGCAATATACGATCTTGATCAGCTATCATTCTTAAATCTTCTGGTCTCATCTTCTTAGATAAATGATGTCCAAACAAAATCCCCAATGCACCTAGCCCAATAATAGAAACTTTTTTGATGGTCAATTCTCCTCTACCTCCTCTACACGTTTCATTAAAATTGTATCATAATTTGATTACTGTATTTTCCAGTTAGGTAAATAAGGTAGCGCCTCCAAAAGGGGCTGACTGCCTTATTTCTTTCAACATCGTGACACTTTCCCATGTGTGGAATGATTCATTCACGGGATACATGGTCTTATGAAGGACGGTACTAAATCACCGAGAGCTGTGTAATTCTTCTTAGAAAACAAACGGGGGAAGTTCACCAAATCTAGTGAATTTGTACTGGATATACCATGTTTTTAAGTCTACTAGTGTGAGATGTCTCCTGTAATATTACATTTAAATGACAGGATTTACGACAAATTACCCATGAAAATAATAGATAAAATTGAGATAATATTCCATAATTAATAAATTATTGGGAGGTGCCTAAGTGAAAAGAACTGTTAAGTTTTTGTTGTCCTTTGTCCTAGTCATTAGCTTGTTTTACCCTTTAAGTGCTAGTGAAACTGAAGCCGCTTTTAAGTATAAGAAAGGAGATATCCTGATAACCGATACTACCTCATCTAAAGGAGTACTTGGTCATTCTGCCATTTACATCGGCGATAATAAAGTTTTACATACTTCCGGTTGGAAAAAGGAGCCTTATCCTTTTGTTATGTCATTAAAAGATTGGACAAATCGATATAAGAAAAGAGTCAAAGTAGTCAGATATAATGATTCTAAGAAAGCAGAAAAAGCGGCAGATATGGCTGTGAAGTATTTTAAAGATAATAAGAAAATTAAATATAAGGTAACTGAAAATCCTAAAGATATCGACCCGAACACATATTGCAGTGAATTAGTATGGTATTCCTACTACAAAGCTGGAGTTACATTTAAAGTACCTGTTGCATCTATTAAAGGGTGGAGGGTACCAGACATCATCAAACCAAACGACTACCTTTATAAACCATCGGTAGAACATAACAAATTTAAAATTGTAGATGATAAATATTAAAAAAGAGGGGGGGGAACCTCTCTTTTTTTTTGTTAGAAAAAGGAGAAAGACTAATAGAAATAATAATGAATTTTCTTGATATCTCAAGGTTTAATGACCCTTTCATTTTCCGAGAAGTTTGTTATCTATAAAACTTCTTGACGGCTACACCCCCATCTACTATAATCAATTCTTGTGTGAAAAAAACAGTAAAAGGATGGGGATTAATGAAAAGAATTCTTACGGCAGCTTTAGCATCATCCATGCTATTATTATCTGCGTGCGCTGAAGAGACAACTAAAAAAGAAGCGGAAGTTATCAAGACGGATAAGAAAGTGTCAGCTGAAACGAATGAAGCGGCAACGATTAAAGGAAAAGATTACGATGAAAACGGCGGTGCGGATGCCTATGCCTCTAAGGGAGATCATGCCGATTCACGTTACTATAAAGCACCTGACTTCTTCAATATGAAGTCGGATGACCAGTTAACCCTGATCGAAAACTATCAAACGATGCAACAAACGACGGAATGGTCTTGTGGACCTGCCACAGCTTTGATGGTTGCGAATCATTTCGGGTACGATGAATTATCGGAGATGGATATTGCGAAGCAAATGAAGTCAATGACGGACTTAGATGTGAAGGATGCATTACCAGGAACCGCGAATAACTTCCCGGAATACGGCACGAATGTTGCTCAAATCTATGATTTCTTCACGAACTTGAAAGGCTTCGAGGTGGTTGAATCAAGCTATCGCGAAGATTACAAGGACAAAGATTTAATTCAAGCGAGTAAAGAAGTGACGGAGAATAACGTAGGCAACCTGCCAGCAACGTTCACATGGAACAGCTTATATGCTTCGGAAAATAGCGATACGACAGATGCATTTGTAAAAGATGCGAAAGATAGCTACTTCGTGAAATGGCTAACGAACCATCTGAAAAACGATCGTCCAATCATGGTTGAATGGGGAGACTGGGATGGCCACTGGCAATCGATTATTGGCTATGACAATAACGGTACACCAGGCATTGGCGATGATACGCTAATCTTCGCTGATCCTTACGATACATCAGATCATTCGCAAGATGGCTATTACTTCTATCCATTAGAGCGTTGGTTTGGACAATGGAATGACCGCAACATCGCACCAAAACCATTCCAATTGCAACCTTATATTGTAGTCGATAAGAAATAAATAGATAGATAGATAGAAGCGGCAATATTCACTGAGGTGATGTTGTCGCTTTTTTATTTCTCTATGTGTGGGCATCCATTCGTATTTGTGAAAGAAAATAACATTGTTTTATATACATTCTTATTATTTTAGTATAATTATTTCAATGGAAGGAGGTTAAATGATGCTGTATTATTTAGAAAAAGCGACAGAAAAGATACAAATCTTCAATAAAAAGCTAAAACGCGTCTCAAAGGCATTGGATGACTTCGCGCCAAAGCTATTTAACTTTATAACCGGAATTATAGGAATAGTTGTCACTTTACGTTGGTTATTCTAAACCTATTTGTGGAATCCTTAGGAACCTATTTCAGCATGCAAAATACATAGAAAATGAGTTGAAAAGTTTGGAAGAAAAAAGCATTATAAAATATTTAATCAATATCGTTTGGTCCATTTTTTGTATCATTGGCTCGGTGTACATAATTATTTTTATGATGAAAGAAATTTATAAAGCGGTTTTTTAAATGCAAGGGCTGTCAACATAGTTGGCAGTTTTTTTGTGCTCATTACAACACCGCAAACCATATGTGTGGAAATAATGTTAAAATTAGGTGGAAATATCGAAGGGGGATTAGCGTGAAAGTAAGAGAAATAAGGGTGGATGATGCCAAGGAATTTACCCATATTGTAAAAGAGGTAGAAGCTTCATCTGACTTTATGCTGATGGAGGCAGGGGTAGCACTATATAAGAAGGTTGGCTTTGAGATCGAGGGCACGAAGAGAAACTCCCTTGTCATACACGGGAAATCTTATAATGAATATTATATGGCAAAAATATTATAAAAGGTTAGGTGGATTCTTTGGGTTTTAATATAGGGGACATGATATTTCAACTGGTCAGTTTCATCTTATTGTTTGGCTTGATCTTTGCCATTTATTTTTTTGTCCAGGCTCTCGTAACAAGATCTCGTAATACTAACTCCGTAGAACAAAAACTTGATAAAATCATTGAGCTGCTTGAAAAGGATAGAAGAGATTGAGTTTTTTGAAGATACAAGAGTGAAAAAAAGCGGGAATGTTCACTGAGGTGGATATTCCCGCTTTTTTAAATGAAACAGGGACGAGGTGTGGTACACTGATTCAAAAACCAAGGTGCACATCATTTGTACAATATATTTTTGTGCAGGCATATGGACAACAATCGGACTGAGAAACCATATATATCAAATGAAAAGTAAGGTATCGTGGTATTAGGGAGAGGGAGAAACGATGTTTCTAGATGAAAGAAGCGCAAAGCTAATAAAAATATTACAGCACTCACCCATTTCAAAAATGAAAGATATCGAAGAACAAACCGGTTTGACGCGAAGACAAATCCAATATGCTTTTAGCAAAGTGAATGATTGGCTTCACGATCATGGGTATCCAGCCATTCTCTATCATAAAGAATTAGGGTATTCCCTTCCTGTCGAAGTTCAAGAGGATGAATTGAACGTAAAACTAACCAAACGTAATTATGTATTTTCCGAGACAGATAGAGAGCAATTGTTCTATCTCATGATTTTGCTTAGTCCTGAAGCGTTATCTGTCTATCATTTTCAATCAATCACGGGGCTATCGCGTAATACCGTATTAAAGGATTTGAAACAGCTCAAGGAGAAAGCGCAAGAAGTCAACCTTAAGATTCAATACTCCAAGCAAGAGGGTTACGTGATAAAGGGAGAAAGCAGAGTCAAGCGCTACATGATTGAACAGCTGGTGCATGATGTCCTTAATCGTCCGAATAATAATCTGATTATTGAGTGTATTTGGGGAGGTCAGCACACAAACATTCAATCCATCCGGCATCAGCTGGAGCAGATTGAACGTAAATTGGGGATCACCTTTACGGATGAGAGGCTGTATGAATTGACCTATTTATTTTTGAGTACAGATCAGCTCATTGGAAAAGGAGAGGAATTGCAAGTCAATCAGAGTTGGTTACCTTTTGTGGCAACAGATGAATTTAAAGCGATGGAACAAATGACGAAAACCGATGCGTTCGAATCGGTTTGGAGCGAAACCGAAAATTTATATGTAACCCTCCACCTGCTAAGCATGAACCGGACAAAGGATCTATCTCCGCTCAAGGAGGATGAAGTGATCGAAACGCTTTTGCAGGAGATTGTAAAAGAGTTCGAAAAATTAGCCTTTGTTCATTTACATGATAAAGACCAGCTATGCCAGCAATTGTATGTTCATTTTAAACCGGCTTATCATCGTCTAAGATACGGGCTTTCATCCATGAATCCGATGACGGAAAAGGTACAAAAAGTCTATCCTGAACTGCATCACCTGACCACTAAATCTTTAGGAGTACTAGAGAAAGAGATTGGGCGTCCTGTACCTGAAGAGGAAGTGGCATACTTTACGATTTACTTTGGAGGCTGGCTGCGAAGGCAAGGGACAACTTTAGATGACCGCAAAAGAGCCATCGTGGTTTGTCCGAATGGGATTGGCATCAGCAATATTCTCATCTACACGTTGAAGGAATTATTTCCGGATATATTGTTTTTGGATGTATTATCCGTTCGAAATGCGTCCGAGTATCCATTAGCGTACGATCTCGTTTTTTCAACGGTACATATGAGAACCAAAGTTCCGTTATTTGTGGTACCGCCCATTTTGGAAAGGCAGGACAAACATAAGCTGCGTCTGCAAGTCATGCAGGAATTGTATGGGTATACGACACAAAATGTTGATGGTTCCGCTCTGTTAAAAGTGATTTCAAAATATGCAACCATCCATGAACCTGATCAACTTGAAAAGGCCCTTGAATCCCTGATGTACATATATGCACCCAAGGTCAATAAATATTCCTTAAAGGAGGCAGAGAAACCAGTGTTAGATGAATTACTCAACCTACAAACGATTCAAATCCTGCCGCGTGTTTCAGAGTGGAGAGAAGCGATTCGAGTTGCATCCCAGCCTCTTGTTGATTTAGGAACGGTCGAAGAGAGATATGTGGATGCAATGATTGAAGGAATCGAAACGAATGGTCCCTATGTGGTGATCACGCCTGATGTGGCCATTCCTCATGCACGTCCAGAGCAAGGTGTTCGCTCCTTATCCATGAGTCTATTGAAATTGGATGAGCCGGTGGAATTTGCACCCGATAAACCCGTCAGGTTGATCATTGTTCTGGCTGCCGTAGATAACGATTCACATTTACGGGCGTTAATTCAGCTGACTCAATTATTGAATGAACGAGCTAATATTGAAGCGATTTTAGAGACAACGGATCCATCCATACTTATGGGTTACGTACATAAATATTCTAAGGAGGAAACAGAATGAAAAAAATCATGGTAGTTTGCGGAAATGGATTGGGCAGTAGTTTTATTATGGAGATGAATGTGAAAAAGGCTTTAACAGAAATGGGGAAAACGGCTGAGGTAGATCATACGGATTTAACTTCTGCTAAATCGGCCCAAGCGGACATTTTCCTAGGGGCAGCAGATATTGTTGGCCAGCTAGATGATGGAACCCGTACGATTGTTACATTGGAAAATATGATGAGCATTCCTGAAATTACATCCAAATTGGAATCACTTGTCTAACTAAAGCTCGGTAAAAGGGGGCAAGACTATGTTGGATATCATTATGAACGATATTTTAGGCACACCTTCCATACTCGTGGGGTTATTCGCTCTGATTGGCTTACTGTTACAGAAAAAGTCCAGTGCCGATGTTGTGTCAGGAACGCTGAAAACGGTTATGGGGTTCATTATCATTGGAGCAGGAGCAGCCGTCCTTACAGGTGCCCTTAACATATTTAGTCAAATGTTCGACCAGGCGTTTCATGTAGAGGGCGTCATTCCGAATAACGAAGCCATCGTAGCTGCTGCGCAAAGTGATTTTGGGACGTCAACGGCGCTGATTATGGTCTTCGGTATGATTGTGAATATTTTATTGGCACGCTTCACTCCATTGAAATATATCTTTTTAACGGGTCACCATACATTATTCATGGCCTGTCTACTAGCTGTCGCTTTATCGGTTGGTGGACTGAACGGTTTCCCGCTTATCCTTATTGGCTCCATTTTATTAGGGCTATGTATGGTCGTATTTCCTGCCATTCTGCAGCCTTTTGTAAGACAGATTACCGGAAGTGATGATTTTGCCATCGGTCACTTTGGGACAATCGGGTATTTCGTTTCCGCTACGATCGGGAAATGGTTCGGAAACAAGGAAAAGACAACGGAACAAATTAAGGTACCTAAATCTTTAGGGTTTTTACGGGACACATCCGTTGCTGTATCGCTGACAATGACGATTTTCTTTTTGATTGTCGCTCTGTTTGCAGGACAAGATTATATTGAATCGACACTTTCCGGTGGTTCCAACTTCCTTGTATTTTCGTTTATACAAGCCATTACGTTTGCCGCTGGTGTATATATCATTCTAGCTGGGGTACGGATGTTGATTGCCGAGATCGTGCCAGCCTTCAAAGGGATTGCAGACAAAATTGCGCCCAATACGAAGCCTGCACTAGATTGTCCGACGATTTTTCCTTTTGCTCCAAACGCAGTGATTATCGGCTTTTTATTTAGTTTCATCGCGGGAATCTTATCGATGTTCCTCTTGCCGGTATTAGGATTGAAGGTTATTGTTCCGGGACTTGTCCCGCATTTCTTCACAGGAGCTGCCGCGGGGGTGTTCGGAAATGCGACGGGTGGTCGTCGCGGAGCCATGCTCGGTTCTTTTGCCAATGGAATCTTGATTAGTTTCCTACCAGCCATTTTACTGATATCATTAGGTAATATAGGATTTGAAGGCACGACATTCGGTGACTCAGATTTCGGTGTGGTAGGTCTATTCATATTAAGTATTTTGAAAATGTTAGGATTTTCTTAATCTACTAGAAAAATAGATTCGCCAACAGCCTACAATCTTATAGATCATAGGCTGTTGGCATTTTTATTACAAAATTCGAACGGATGAGGTGGAAACATGGGATACAAAGCAATCGTGCTCGATATGGATGGCACAACATTGAATGAAGTGAACACGGTGAACGATACGCTGAAAAACTACTTAATCGAACTTAGAAATAGTGGAATGAAGGTGTTCATTGCAACCGGAAGAACGATCAAAGAATTAAGAGATGTCCTGCCAGAGGATTTGATTGTCGACGGGATGGTAACGGCCAATGGCATGTCCGCCTTTATTGGAGCGGAGAAGATATTCGAACATGCACTGCCGTCTGAACTTGTGGACGACATGATTGATAAAGCGGCAGCAAGAGAGATATTTTACGAAGTTCATCCAAATGATGGCGTCAGAATGTCCTTGCAAAAAGATAAAGACTATATGGTTAAACAAATGATGGGGACAAAACCGGAGACGGTTGATGAAAACGAATGGTTATCCAGAAAGGTCGCAGTCGAGAGCAAAATCAACTGGGTCGATGAGCTCGAAGAATTAAGTGTGGCCAAGATTTATTTTTTCAGTAAAGAAATGAAGGCCATTAAAGATTGGATCGCAGATCTCGAACAGTTCAAGAAGAAAACGGCCTTCACGACCGCATCCTCCACAGATCATAATGTGGAAGTGACCGTGGACGGTGTCTCGAAAGCAACAGCCGTCCAAGTCTTACTTGATCATTTTACTCTATCACCGGAAGATATTCTGGCCGTAGGAGACGGAGAAAATGACCTTCCTCTATTCAAGCTCTCCGGCCACTGCGTAGCCATGAAAAATGCGCTCGAATTGGTAAAGGAACAGGCGGATGAAGTGACGGAGTACTCTTATCGAGAAGATGGTCTGTATCACTTTTTGAAAAAAGCATTTCCGATAGCTCAACCAAAGTGAATAATGATGGGCGTACGGATTTTTCGTGCGCTCTTTTTATTTAGAGAGATTTAATATAGAAGGAAAATCTTATAATGAGTACTATATGGCAAAACTTTTATAACTCGCTTGTAGGGTGGGAGTAGAGATGATAGCGAAAATGTTATATGAATCAATGAAATGATTGCCAACCATCATATGTTATCATTGATAAATAAGGAAGAGGTGGATTTTTTGGGTGTTTTCGGTGATATACTTTTTCAAATAATTATGTTTATTTTATTGTTTGGCATAATCTTTGCCATTTACTTTTTTGTCCGGGCCCTCGTCACAAGATCTCGCAATTCTAATCCCGTAGAACAAAAACTTGATAAAATCATCGAGTTGCTTGAAAAGGAAAAAAGAGAGTAAGATATGAGCGATTCATGAATACCAGGGCTTATTCATGAGGGTAGGAAGTATATATTTTGGTGGAGTAAAGCCACTATATCTGGATTGAGTGGATTGAAAAGGGTTGTGTTTTCATGAGATTCTTAGTGTCATTTTTAGTGGTTTTTTTTCTTATTTTTATTGTTGCACTCTTTATAAATAAGTATCTAACGAAATGGCTTGGTGTAGAAAAAAAAGAAAGTATATCAGAAACTCCTGGTAAGAATATGGACCGATGGGGAAGAGGGATCATCCTATGCATTTTTTTGTGTGCACTTCCCATGGTATTAGAATATGAAAATATACTTAAGTGGTATTGGGTATTATTCTTAAACGTATTAATTGGTTTTCAATCAGTTCTGGAGTGGAAGTACTTGAAACCTTCCAAACAGTATTTGATAACACTCACATACTTAATATTTGCGTTGGTTATGGTGTTTGGAATGAATTATTTTACAATCTAGTTATTCTGAAATAAGGGACTACTTCGGTAGCCCTTTTCTTGTTGAGGGAGTAGTGTTCAATAACGACAATTTATGGGTAATGTGGTAAAATTATTAAATAGCAGCGATCTATCATTTCGTTAAAGGAGGTATGCATGGAGAACATTAAGGAAAATTCAGAAGAGTACGATGATCCGATTTTATATGATAAGGAAAATGAATCATATAGGCAAGACCTTCCTTATCTATTGAAATGGGCTTCAAAAACCGAAGGGCCCATTCTTGATTTAGCTTGTGGGACAGGGAGGGCGACCATTCCTTTAGCGAGGAAAGGATATACAATGATAGGAGTGGATGTTCATAAAGGAATGCTAGAACAAGCCAAAAGGAAGTCGTCAGACCTGAATGTACATATTGAATGGATCGAACAGGATGCTAGAATGCTGAACTTGAATGTAAGAAGTCCATTGATCTTTTCAGTCGGGAACTCCTTTCAGCATTTTCTTACCAATGAAGACCAGGACGGATTCTTATCATCTGTTAATAAACATTTAGAACTTGATGGGTTATTCATTTTTGATACGAGGTTTCCAAGCACAGAAGAATTACTTCAACCTGACACAGAAGAATATTGGAGAACCATTGAGGATGAGGATACTTCAAAAAAAATCGATGTTTATACAAAAAGTACCTATGACTCACTCAATCAGGTCCAACATTACACGACGATCAGAAAGTATGTAGATGACGAAGGTACAATAATAGATGAAGAAAGAACGAACATACGGATACGATACGTTTTTCCTAAAGAAATGGAACGCATTCTATTGATTAACGGACTGGAAATCGTCCATATCTTCGAGGATTGGAATGAAACACCTGTAACGAATGATAGTTATGGGATGGTCTATGTTTGTAGGAAAATTAGGGATATGATTTGACTTCTTCTCATAGGATTATTTTTACTATTATCGTTCTTGATTTTCCTGATCACCCAACTACTACAACTGTTCTAGCAGATGTAGATATAACGTCGTTTAAGATATCTTTTTGATCTATTGTGGATAGGAGAATGTAATGCATATTAAAATATGGCGTTATTTATTA
Source organism: Peribacillus sp. NPDC097295 (assembly GCF_044761665.1). Lineage (NCBI taxonomy): Bacteria > Bacillati > Bacillota > Bacilli > Caryophanales > Bacillaceae > Peribacillus > Peribacillus sp. NPDC097295. The sequence continues at coordinate 523,926 of NZ_JBIWCW010000001.1, read as the reverse complement.
TTAAGCTTGCTTTCACTCTTATTCTTAACAGGTTGTCCAGGCCTATCTGACTTTGATAAGGACCTACCTGGAGGATATTCTGTAATAAGAACATCAGCCCACGAAGTCAAGATTGCGCCAAAAGAAAGTGAAGGTAGTTGGGGAACCGCCGTCATTCCCACGAAAGTTACCGAAGTTGCTTGGGATGACCATTATATTCTCGCAAAGCAACTTGGCTTGAAGGATGACGAGGCTAGCAACAACGGCTATCAAATCCCTGATGAAAAAAACGTGAACTTTTGGATACTGGAAGTGGCTACAGGCGAAGTGACTGGACCTTTAGATGGTACTAGTTTTACAAAGAAAAAAGCTGAATTTGGAATATCTAATGATATTGTGCTACAAGAAATAGATGAAATTAAAGAATGGTCAGGAGATGAATAAGCGTTTTCTCTTAAAGAAGACTTTTCGTGTTCCTTTATTTCGTTCTGACAATTTTTACAGTGGATATTATGAAAACGGAAGAGGTCGGGTACTTGGTCGTTTTCTTACTATTGAGCGGTAGTAATAGAAGATCTTTTTCGCTTAGCGAAAGGGTCTTTTTTAGCATGGATTCACTTGGGAAGTCATGTCAACTCTTCCGTCCAAGTGGCATATACATAGAAGCGATCTTGTAATAAGAAGGAGGATTGCTTTGGACGGAGTAACGTTATATGACATTTTCTTTATTGTGGCAACGGAAGTCATTCTGCTCGCGACAGTGGCGCTTACCTTACTTTGGGTCATCCGGGCACGGAAGGAAAAGGTTCATTATTTGCTCGCTATTATCATTATTGTCTTTCAGCTTGTGTGGAATGTTGCATCCAGCTATTTCATGATGACCGCGATTTTGATTCCAGGTGTATCGGTCGTTCTGATGCTGAGCTGGAGGCTTTTCATCAGGGATGACTACACGAAAAGCCGGTTGTTCAGTGCTGCACTTCTGTTACAGTGTATCTGGTTTGTTTTATATATTATCGTGATTATCACAAATTGGTAGGGTATAGAAGAAAAATGAAATCTTATAAATAATGAAGAGGCAGAAATGTTGTTGAAATAACATTTTTGCCTCTTCTAGTTTGTATTGATTTATATATGAAACAGTCCATTTCTTACCTTTGCCTTTTTTGTGTGACCATTTTTTTAGGCATAAAGAATGTAACGATTAACGCCACAAAAGATAAAACTAACATAAATAGATAGGCATCACTTGAGCCAAAGATTGAAGCTAATGTATTGAGTTGTGTAGCGGTCATGTTTGTGTTTTCGATAGATAACTCAGAGGCATGGGAAGTCGCTTGAATGGTGTACGCAGTGATGACAACTGCTGTTCCAATCGCCCCTGCTAATTGGCGAACGGTATTATTTACCGCTGAACCATGTGAACCCAATTCCCTTGGCAAAGCATTCAAACCAGCTGTATTTAAAGGCATGGTAATGAAGCTTAATCCTATTCGTAAAATACAGGTCCGAACCATTAAATATATATAAGGTGTGGATTCAGTTAAATCAATCATTCCCCACATGGAAATGATGATGAATATTAAACCTGTAATGAAGAGTGGTTTAGCACCGTATTTGTCAAACATCCTACCTGTGATAGGTGATAAGAAGGCATTAATCACTGCTCCTGGTAATAAAAGCAGTCCAGCCTCAAAAGCTGAAAAACCTCTTCCATCCTGTAAGTAAATAGGTAAAAGGATTAAATCTGCATACATAATCATCGTAATGAGGATATTAATGAAAGATGTAAGAGTGAAAATTTTATACTTGAAAACGGTTAAATTTAATAAGGGGTCGTTTGATTTTAACTGACGTAAACAGAATAAAGTCGTAACGATTATTCCGGCGATGATCGTTGTCATAACAATGGAATCATCCCATCCCTTGCTTCCTGCACTACTGAATCCAAATAAAATACATCCAAAACCAATCGATGATAAAATGACACTGGTGATGTCTAATTTTGCTTTTTTTGTTTCTACAACATTCATTAAATATTTAAACGCAAGAACAATGACGATTACTATGAATGGAGCTAACCCAATAAATAGCCATCTCCATGATAAATATTCAATGACAAAACCAGACAGTGTAGGAGCTATGGCTGGTGCGAATATCATGGCAAAGCCAATCGTCCCCATAACACTTCCACGCTTTTCGCTAGGATACAAATATAAAATAACTGTCATCAATAAAGGGATGATAATCCCAGCACCGATAGCTTGAATCATTCTTCCTGTTAACAGCATGCCGAAATTCGTCGCACATGCACAAAGTACAGACCCGATTAACAAAAACAACATCGAGCTAATAAAAAGCTGTCTTGTAGAAAATCGTTTCATTAGAAACGCCGTAATGGGTACCAACACACCGTTTACTAGCATAAAACCTGTTGATAACCATTGTACTGTTGCTGCGGTTACATGAAATATATCCATGAAACTACTCAATGCAACATTTAATAGAGTTTGATTCAAGGTTGATAAAAAACAGCCTGCAATCAGGACGATTAATAAGATTGTTTTATTTCTTTCTGTTATTTCCTTAGTCATTCCTAAACCCCTTTAATCCAAATTTGCATTATCGACGTCGTGTCGATAAAATATATAGTAACAAAACTATATGTTTATGACCATGAACAGTTTTTTTGAAAATGTTCACTACTCGACATAGATAATAGGTGCGTAGAGAAAGTGTAAGTAATATCGATAAAGGAGTTTAAAATGTCTACACTTAAAAAAGAAGATCCTCGTACAATACGTTCAAGAGACATGTTTAAAAAAGCCGTCTTTTCTCTTCTTTCTGAAGACAACGCAATTTCTAATTTGACGGTTCAAAAGGTCGCAGCTAAAGCAGGATTAAATCGAACAACCTTTTACTTGCATTATCAGGATATTCAAGATTTACTAACACATATCACCGATGAAATTGTACATGACCTCTCTATTAAAATTGTCGATTTAATACATGCAAAAGATTTATCGGAAAAACAACAACTAACAGAGTTACTTGATTATTTATATATCCATCGAAATTATTTACTCGCTTTATTTAAAACAAATCAATTCGAGGAACAATTGTTTTTATTAATAAAGCAACTCATAGAAACAAGAAGGAAGAATACTACAAAAGATGTCCCTGATGATTATGTTACGATTGATATTAAAACAGCCTCATTGGTTGGAATCATCATGTGGTGGATTAAGAAAGGTCTTCATTTTAGTACAGATTATATTGCCAATCAAATTCACTTACTGTACAAAACGAGATGATTCTATATTCGGATGTAGAATCAGCTTCGAGAAAGTTATGGTCTACAACACATCTATGTTTTTACGCTATGTTCAAGTACACTATCTATTTTTCGTTCCTATAAGTTGAATTATGTTAACTAGACGGACATTTTTCCCTCTCTTCCACTAACGGGGGCAGGATGGTTCAACAAGGATTATCCTGAATCAATGGGGAATTAACTAAAAAAGGTAGTAACTTTTTTTGATGATAATAAGCGAAAAGGAGAGTCTAAATGGAGTTGGTATTTATTCGTCACGGTCAAGGAGAACATACATTAGATATACCTAGTAGCCTGCAAATAAAAGACCCTTCATTAACTACTAAAGGGGTAGAACAAGCAATATTATTAAGAAATCAAATTCCTTTAACTAAAAAAGATATTATTATTATAAGCCCTATTAGAAGAACGTTGGAAACAGCATTCATTTGGAGTGAAAATATAGACTGTCGCAAGATTGTAAGCCCATTAGTGTCTCCTAGGATGTTTCCCGTTTGTTCAGAATGGCATTCATTGCCTTGTGATAAAATAATTGATTTAGAAATAATTAAAAATGTTTATCCAACTTTTGAGATTGATAATAAGGTTCCTCTAAATATATGGTCTGATGGTATAAATACTTTGCCTGAAAACCAATTCATAAAACTAGCTGAAGAATTCATTGTGAATTGTAAGCAACTACAAAAAGAAAAGATTTATATAGTGTCACACGACGGTACCATTACTTCCTATCGTCAAATGATTTCTGGTCAAAGTCTCACTAGAAAAGATTTCCTACTAGAAACAGACTGGTTTCAAATTACTTGTTGAACTAACAGGGGCGTTAGTTGAACAGGAGACATCTTAAAGGACCAAAAAGTGGTCCTTTTCTCTTTGTTAACGACCTCATGAATGAATTAGAGTCTTAGTGAAAGACACTAAAGGTTTACAAGACATTATTCGTTTCTTCTTCGGTAATACCGATAATCGAGGTTTATGTAAACTAGATGCTAATATTTAACTGGTTAATAGAGAAGCACAGTTTAAACGGACTGTGCAGCCATCAATGTTATTTTATGAACTTTATCAGAATATGAGGTGAAAGGCCGACACCTATGCGGAGTCGTCCTTATTTCTACTTAGGGTATCTCGTCATAATGTAATCGCCTGCATCTTTTAGTTGCTTTAATGTAAGCACGCGTCCCCAATGAATAGATGAATTATAATTTCCTTCAGCAAGAGTGACTGTTGCCTCATCTATGCTGAGGATGACGACAGAATGGGTATTATTATTGATACGTATAATGTCTCCAACTTGAATATTGTCAAAGTTCTTATGATTGCGAGCAGGTAAACTGCCGAACGCCTTATCACTTAATATAAAAGCAAACCCCGCACAGCCATAGCCGGCGCTATAAATACCTCCCTTCCATTCGTAATAATTATCGTTGGTCCATCTCATTCCCTCTGGATATTGTTCCTTTAGGGCAATCATTTTTTTATATACATTCTCTGCTGTTATATTAGATTTTGTTTCTTTATCTAATTGACTTGTTACATCTTTTAATTGATCTGTTAACCTAGCATTATCTTTTTTAGCTTTCTTTAATTGATCTGTTAACCTAGCATTATCTTTTTTAGTTTTCTTTAAATCGTTTTTTAATTTACTATTATCACTTGAATAAGATTTTACCTTGGTGGTTAATTCCTTAACCTGCTTTTGAAGTGAAGTGATTTGTGCTTTTAATGCAGTAAGTGAATCTTCTTTTGCATATGTAACGGTTGATACACTAGAAAATAATAATAGGAATACAAGTAAAATAGGTATTTTTTTCATCTTTATCCTCCAAATATTTGTATAATATATTACTTTCGACCTAATACAACATTTTCCTTTAATAAAAAAGGATAATGATTTTCTTCAATAAAAAATGAAATTATTTACTGCATGGTATGTGTCAACTTTCCACTAATAAGTGCGATTGTGAACATATTCTTAGTGAAAGACACTAAATGTTTTCAAGACGTTATTCGTTTCTTCTTCCGTAATACCGATATAACGCAGGGTAACGGAAGGATGGGAATGATGTAGGACCCGTTGCAACATGGCAATATCCTTTGTGGCTTTATAAAACCAGTACCCAAACGTTTTCCGTAACGTATGGTTGCCGACATGTTCCACTCCTGCAAACTCTGCGGCCTTGTTTAGCTGCCTGTAGGCCTGCGTAGGGGTAATGGGGTCTTCGCCCTTCCTGGACGGGAATAAATAGGGACTCTGGACGTTTTTGGCGTACGCAAAGACCTCCTCGAAGCAATTCGCGATATACATGTCGCGGATTTTTTGCGTTTTGCCTTCTTTGACCCGAAGGATCTTGTGTTGTTTGCCTTTGAGGTCCAGGATCTGTTTCGTGGTGAGCTTGAGTAGGTCCCCGACACGCAGGCCGGTCTCGCACCCTACGACAAACAGGATATAATCACGCTCCGAACAGTGGCGCTTCAGCGCCCATTTCATATCTTCAAGTTGCTGCTGATCCCGGATCGGCTGCACATCTTTTTGTTTTGTCATGATTCATCGACCTTTCTATCACGTCTTAAAATCGGCCTCCTGAACCCTTATGTATCAAGGATTTGAATGTACGATTTTTTCTCTTTTTTCAGTATAAAGAGAGAAATTAGAAAAAGTCAATGAAATCAACGTTTTGAATGTATGATAATTACAATAATCATACATTCAATTTCATGTAAAAAAACTCCCATTAATGAACTAAAGGGCTAGTTTAGTTGCTTTGGAAAATATGTGGTTCTCCTTTTCTAAATGGTATAATTTAGCATGTAAGATGCTAGAGGAGGAGAATGCTAAAATATGAAAACAGAGAAACGAGAGAGTCTACAATGCTAGCTATAGGGGAATCAATAATGAAAAGGTTAATAAGTACAATGTTAAAAACAGTTATCTTTTTTATTGGATGGGCAATTTTAATTTCTTTTACCCCCGATATAGAAACAAATAATCAGTCATTATTACGATTATGGTGGGAAATTACACCACTTGCTGTAGTGGTTTTATTTACTGTTATTTTTGTTTCAGTAATAGAGATGGGGAAAATTAGGATCCCCATAGCTTCAAGAATCTTTAAAAATTCTCTAATAGGTGTTGGAATAAGTGTCTTATGGTTGGGTAGCGTGGTTGGTGTCCTTTTACTTACAAAAACAATGGATGTAAAAGGTCACAATAATATTGATTACATATGGATTTGGATGTTAGCATCACTATTAAATGTTGCAATGCAAGAATTGCTGGTGAGAGGTTATTTATATCAGTTATGGAAGCATAAGTTTAATGTAATAACAGCGACCATTATAACTACTATTTTGTTCACTGCTATGCATGGTGGAGTATTTGAAGAAGGTATTATCCCAGTGCTTAATGTTGTCTCAATGAGTATATTTGTAACATTACTATTAGAATACACAGGTACAATATTAGCTCCAATAATTGCTCATTTCATTTGGAATACTATTGGAGCGATTATATTTGGTGGTGTTTCTTTGCCAAGTGATTATCCAACTCTCTTAAAAAGTACGTTTCAAGGAAATCCATTATTATCAGGTGGTATCTATAAACTTGAAGGCAGTATTATCGTCTTAGTGGTTAATTTATTGCTAATTTCATATTTGTTCATATTGAATAAAAGAATGTCTAGCTCAAAATTATATGAATAAACAGCTTTTTCTTCTTAAAACTTAACGGGTGCGTAGCACCATCAAAAGGTTGCCAATTGGCAGCAATTTGAATGTATGATTCTTACAATAATCATATATTCAAAATTAGGTAAAAAAATACCCTTATTCAACTATAGAAAGGTTAGTTCAAGATTGAGTTTTATTCAATGTTTGATCCAATTAATGGAATAGATTTTATATTACTTAAACTATTGTTGATAGAATGTTACTAAAATAAAAGACATAGACGTATATGGAGGAATATTATGAATCAGGCGACTCAGAAATACTGGAATGAATATTGGAAGAATCAAAATCAACCTCAGTCTGTTAGTGCATGGCAAATTCGGGGCAGATCCTGATTATCTCGCACAATTAGTGATAGATGGAATTAAAACTGCAACATGCTCAGGATATATTTTTTATGAATTGGAGAATGAACCACTACCAACAAAAGAGGATTATAGCATTATTTTAAACAGTGAAGATCAACCTGTAGCAATTATTAAGACAGTAGAAGTTACGCTAACTCCTATGAATGAAGTCACTGAAGAGTTTGCTATAGCAGAAGGTGAAGGAGATAGTACCTACAAATATTGGTGGGAAGCTCATGAAAAGTTCTTCAGAAATGAGTTAAACACAGTCGGACGTGAATTTTCGGAAGATATGCTCCTTGTGTGTGAGCGTTTTAAATTAGTGGATGTGAAGAATGGGTAAAGGTTCGCGCTGATTTTTCGCGCTTCATGGATGGCTAATAGGAGCGTTAACGTCATAAGAAGGCGGCCATTTCAACGTATGATTCTTACAAAAATCATACATTTGAATTTAAGTAAAAAAATACCCTTCTTAAACAATCAGTTTGGGTAAAGGGGGTTTTATAATTGCTAAAGCTTTTGCATATTATATTTGCAATAACTGTCATGTCACTTGCAGGGTATGCATTGATTACTGATGATTATACGATTCAACCATATATGATGTTATTTTTAAGTTTATCGATGCTCGTAATGGGATTAAGAGAATTTCAAAAGGGGCACAAAGGGTACGGCTGGTTAAGTATATGTGCATTTATATTTATTTTATATGTATCAATCATAAGTTTCTTATAGAAATAACGGGGGCGCTAGCTCCATAAGAAGGCTGCCAATTGGCGGCTTTTTAGACTGACGGTCGAATTAATGCGAGTATCGGTTGAATTATTGGCGTTCATGGTTGAATTATCAGCTTGTGTGGTCGAATTAATCCTATCCGTGGTTGAATTCCACCGATTTCAGCTCTGTTTGAGAATCGATTTTGAATGAATTGTGCGTTATACTGAATGAAACTCGTCTTAAAGGAGATTGACCAGCCCGTGTTTAATAGATTAACGAAGAAAACAAAGGTAGCTCTAGTAGCTTCCATCTTATATGTGATTGTACCGACGGATCTCATTCCCGATTTTATAGTAGGTTTTGGACAGGTTGATGACGCAGCTGTACTGCTTTTTCTGGGCAAATGTATATACACAGATTTGTTTGCCAAGAAATCTCGCTCTGAGGTATTGAAAGGTTAATAGATTGATAAGATCATGTAAAAAAAGCCATGCTCCCAGCCGTAAGACTGGAAGGCATGGCTTTTATGTTTACTTTTGAGCGTTAATCCAAAGCTTGCCTGTTGCTCTTTGTGTTGTAACATTTCCATAATGATCTTCGACTTTTACCTCAACGACGGCACCCGGTGCTTTTACATTCGTTGTGGCGGTGTAGTAGCCGACATAGTGTCCGGAAGATGTTTCTTTCATTGGTAATTCCGTTGCATTGGCAAGGCCACCGGCATTTGTCAACGGCAACAAGATGGAGAAGTCTGCGGATAGACCTGGTTCACTGTCAAATTCGATTTTGACGGATTCCCCATTTTTTAAGACCTTATCCTGATTTGGCACTAAACCAGAGATTTCTGGAGCTGTGAATTTCACATCGATGGAGATGGATTTAGTGACTGTATTGCCTGCCTTATCTAGGGCGACTACCTTGATTTTATTGATTCCTTCGTCAAGTAGAAGGCGATAGGAGAAGGTGTTTTCTTTCACATCGGCCTTCTTCCCGTTCACTTTAACAGAATCCAGGTTTTCATCCGAGATGGTACCCTTCACGGTTACCGTTTCGCGGTTCACTTTGCTAGCATCAGTTGGTGAAGTAATGGCGAGTGTTGGCTTTTTGGTATCCACTATCACCGTTACAGGTGCAGATGCCTCGGTTGAGCCTTGGCTAGTCCGCGCTTTTGCTGTCAACGTGTTTTCCCCGTTGTTTAATGTGACAGGAACGGAGAATGTTCCTTCATTGGTAGAATCTGTAGTGGCTACTTTCTCGTCCTTGTTAAAGATATCTACTGTCGTTGTAGGTGCGGATGTACCTTCAACCGTTACTTCTTTTTGATTCGAATAAGCACCGTCTTTAGGAGAGGTGATGACAGGTTCTTTTACTTCGTAATCGACAGTTGCCCGAATCATGTAATTTCCTTCCTCAGTTGGCGTTTGAGTCCAAGCGCCACTTACACCCTGCCAGCTTCGTCCTGCATTCGGTCCATTTTCATCTGTAGCTAGACCAGGGGCATTTGGATTGGCTTTTGTTTGGGTATAAACGATAAAGAAATCGCCTTCAACCATGATTCCATGTTCGTTCAGATCAACATGTGTCCATTGACCGTTACGTAAGGCTGTTTTGTTGAAAGGTCCAGCGATTTTCTTGCCAGGTGATCCGTCTGTTCCTGAAGCATCATAGACGGAAACTTGGAACTCAGTCCCACCTGGGGCAGGCCATGTTGTATCCCAGAAGCGTAAAAGAGCGCCGGTTACATTGGCCGTTTTATTTCCTGAAGCTAAAGACATTTTCACAGCCCAGCTGTTGCCGGCCGCATTATAGGCACGGGCGTTTTCTGCTGTACCGTCGTCATACTTGATCTCATCAGGATACCCGATGAACGGTTTGAGTTCGATATTTTTCGTGCTAGTTCCTTCAGAAATGGTCACGGATGCCTCGTTCCCGTAATAAGAAGGAGCCATGACTTTCAACGTATATGTTCCTTCATAGGCAGTTAGTGAGTATTCACCGTCTGCATTTGTTGTTACTGGTTGAATGGCGGCATCCTCAAGAAGGTAAACGGTCGCACCAGAGACTGGTTCGCCAGTTACTTTATTGGTAATGGTGCCAGTGATGGTTCCTTTAGGAATTTCCTGAAGCGTGAAGTTGGCTGTTGATGTTGCATCCTGTTCGATGTTGACTCGTTTTGTTTGAGATTGATAGCCGTATGTTTCCGCTTGCAATGTAAATGAACCTGTTGCATGTGTCAGTGTGTAGGATCCATCTTGCGGGTTTGCATATACAGATCTACCCGTTTCCAAAACACTCACCTGTGCTTGTAATGGAAGAAGCACTGGAGCAGGTTGTTCTTTTTCAGGTTCTTTTTGCTCTTTTTCCATAACTGGCTTGATTTTATCAGGATTAACTTGCGGTTTAGCTGATACCGAAGAGTCAGACTTATTGACGCTTAATCCCGTTTTTGCTTTTGTCGTCGGTAGAATCGAAGTATCGGCCAGTTTAACATCATCGATATACCAGCCAGGTTTATTGACTGAACCATCGGATGTCACGTTAAAGGCAATATAGATTCGTTCTCCAGCATATTCGCTTAGGTTGACTTCACCATCGATCCAACTATCTGATTTTTCGTTAAGGCGGGCAGCTTGTACCCAGTTCGTTTCGTCTGTGGAGATGAATACATGACCGAAATCATAGTTCTTTTCAAGTTCAAACCATTGTTTAAATTGTAAATAGCTCGTGCCTTCTGGAACATCTACCGGCGGCATAGATAGAGTCATGTTGGCACTATTCGCATAGTTCCCTGCAAGGTTTGTGGCATAGACTTTCTGGCCGGATGCTGCAGATCCCGGACCAGAGGTTGGAACGCCCCATTCCCAGCTGTTGTTCGTTCCGTAAGAGGTCCATCCAGTTGGGTTTTCTTCAAAATCCTGCGTATAGCCTACACTGATACCAGGCAATAGTTCAGTGGAATAAGCATCGCTAGTTGTAATTGTGCCTCCGAAGTCTGTTGCGATCCATTTATACGTAGCGGTTTCTCCAGTCAGCTCGGAACCAGGAATCGTCGCTTCATACGTTCCTGATTTATAATCACCATTCGTTCTCTCGGCTTTGACTTCAGCCCAGCTTCCGTCTGCCTTTTTGTAGCTAAGCTTAACGGCGGTGACACTTACGTTATCCGACACTTCAGCTTGGAGCTTGAGATTCATTTTTTGATAGGAGCTTTCTGGTGCTTTATGAGTAATGACAGCTGCTTCGGTGTCATCTCCAGCCTTAGTGACTGTACCTTCAATTTTCCCTAGTCCGCTTATAACGGAAGAAACGGCGTCAAATGCGTTTACTAGGCCATAGCCATATGCATGATTAGGCGTTTCTGGATAATTGCTGTCTGTCAAAGGAGTAGCGGTTGTCAGTAAGATTTCTTCAAGTTGTTCAACGGTTAAGCTTGCACTCACTTGTCTTAACAGCGCAGCAACTGCTGTGACATGAGGGCCGGCCATCGATGTTCCATTCCATCCGCCTTCATATGCACCACCAGGAACGGCAGACCGAATGTTAACGCCAGGTGCCGAAATATCCGGTTTGATTTCTCCATATGGAGAGGGACCGCGTAAAGAGAAACTTCCGACTCTGTTGTTAATGTCTGTTGCACCAGTGGCAAAGGATTCTGGATAGTTGGCTGGGTTAGCTACCGAACCAGCTCCGCCGGGATTTGTTAATGTCGTATTTCCTGCAGAAAATTCAGGGAAGATTTCAGCTGCTTTCCAAGCTTGTACCATTGGACGGTACCACTCGTCAAGACCAGCTCCGCCTCCCCAAGAGTTATTGACAACATCCGGTGCTTTCTCAGGATGAGGATTACCCGCCGCATCTTTTGGGGCGATTATCCATTCACCGGCTTCCAATAAATCGATATCTGAACCTCCACTTGCAGAAAATGCTTTAACTGCAATGAACTTAGCGCCTGGAGCCACACCGATTTGATTGGCACCATTCGGTTCAGATCCTACCATTGTTCCGATTGTGTGGGTTCCATGACCTAAATCGTCATATGCGGAAGCTTGCCCGCTTACCGCATCAAACCAGTTGTATTCATTGTTTGCGACATCTGGGTTGGCCGGGTTATAGCCACGGTATTTGGTTTTTAATGCCGGGTGGTTCCACTGGACACCTGTATCGATCGAAGCAATAACGGTTCCTGCACCATCAATGCCCATGTCCCATACAGCAGGGGCCCCGACTTTTTCGATGTTCCACTCAATGGAAGACGTTTCGGCTTTCGGTTTACTCACGCTTGAGCCCATAGAGGCTTTCGATTCAAGCGTCTTGCTTGCCGGTGTAATAAGCTGTCTTGTTTCATTTGGCATGATTTTCTCTACTTCTGGAAACACGGCAATTTGCTCCATGACATCCTTCGTGGCTGTCACGGCAATGGCGTTCACGATATAAAAAGATTGAAAGTCCTTTGCATTACCGGCTTTTTCTTGCTTTGCTATATAGCTCTTAATATTGCCTTGCGTATGAAGCGCCGTAGCACGAAGCTCGGAGACAACGCTTGATCGCTTCAGTAACTTTGAATTATTTGCAGATAACTTTTGTGATTTGGCAGTTTTTGCGGCTTTTGAGGAAATGTCCTTGGTGTCCACTTGTTCTTTGAGTTTAACGAGAAAGGTTACCTTTTCTTTTTCTTCAAACTGTTTAAGGACTTTAGAGGCAATTTTTTTTTGATTTTTCCCCGCTATTTCATCTTTAGCTGAGGTATGGAGCTTGATGGAAGATACAGCGTTGGAGTTTGTTGGCATGATCAGTGACCCAGTAAGCATGATAGCGAATCCCATCGCTAGCCACTTTGTTCTTCTTTTTTTTCGCAAATTATTCCCCCCTATTCTATTTTCAAAGAACAAAAACGTTGGCCGGTCTACAGATAGAATCCACCTCCATTCTTTATAGATGGCCAGTATGTACAACACTGATGTTCTCCCCAATGATAGCAAATCGTTAAATGAGAAAATTGTCGTATTATGGGACGGTAAACTTGCATGATTAAAAATGAATAGATTGTAGGAAAGTTTTATTTGGTAAAATAAGGAATAATACCTTCTCTTTTTCGAACAAATGTAGTCATTCATAGAAAAAATATGCTATTTTACGAGTGTCAAAAGAACTTTTCTTATACGTGATATTTGAAAATGGTAGTAAAGAATGAATAGTTAAACTAAGATTGATAAACAATGAGGGTGTGAATGGTCAAATGGATATAACCAATCCCACTCGATGTCAAAAGTAAAACAGCTTCGTGAGCGCTCGTATGGGCATTTAGGGTCGGGTCTCGTTTTATCAAGGGCAGTAACGGGTATTATCCTATAAAAAGGAAATGAGGAAAATTCATGTGGAACGCGGTCTTATGGGGTGGGATTTCAGGTTCGGCCGTTTTGCTCGGGGCCCTTGTGGCTCTTTTCGTTCCAATCAAGAAGCAGATAATTGGGTACATTATGGCATTTGGGACAGGTGTTTTAATCGGTGCAGCGGCCTATGAGTTATTAGGCGATTCCGTTCGTGATGGGGGAATCCTAGCGACATCGATTGGTTTTATAGCCGGTGCAGCGATGTTTACTGTCTTGGATTTTCTTGTTTCAAAGAAGGGGGCATCTAAAAGGAAACGCTCCAATCATTCTTCTTCGAAGGAAGCAGGCATGGCAATCTTCATAGGGACCGTGATGGATGCGATACCAGAGTCGATCATGATCGGAGCGAGCATGATTAGTGGAGGATCTGTTAGTTGGTTGCTTGTCATCGCCATTTTTATCAGCAACATTCCAGAAGGACTTTCCAGCACAACGGGGTTAGTGAATAGCGACTATTCGAAGAAGAAAATCATGGCTCTCTGGTTTTCTGTATTGTTGATTTCGGCGGTCTCATCAATGGGAGGCTATCTTTTTCTCGATCATGCATCGGAAGCTATGATGGCAGGGATGGCAGCCTTTGCAGGTGGCGGGATTATCGCCATGATTGCTTCCACCATGATGCCCGAAGCGTATGAAGACTCAGGTCCCATCACGGGGATTTTCGCTGCGGCAGGCCTGCTCGTCTCATTGGTTCTGGATTCGATGTGAGTGTCATAGAATGCACCAAAATAGGAAGCGTATCCTGCTAACTGGGATACGCTTTATTTCATTGAAGTATTTTCTCAATAGCATCGGAATGATAATGTCCTTTAAGTTCTTGTATGGATAAGTATGGTGATATCCATCCATACAATATAGTGAAATAAGATATAAAGAGGCTACATATGAAATGCAGGTAAATGATTCTTCAGGGGATTATGCTTTGAAAATTAATTTGAAGGGCTTGTTAATCCAATAATAGACTGATATTTTTGAATAAATATTCACTTGTGTATATAGTAAATATTTATAAAATTCTTAATTTAATGTACAATACATGTAGTTAATATTTTTGTAGAGTAGTATTAATAAGAAGAAAGGGGATATGTATGGTACTCATTGGTGTTCTATTAATCATGATCGGATTCTTACTTAGAATCAATTCGGCAGTGGTGGTAACGATTTCCGCACTTGTAACAGGGATGATTGCCGGTATTCCCATTACCAGTATTATTACGCAATTTGGTGAAGCTTTTACAACTAACAGGTACATGTCTATCCTCATAGTCACACTTCCGGTTATTGGGCTGCTTGAGAAGAATGGTCTCCAGCAGCAAGCTTCAAGGATTGTATCAAAAATTAAAGCTATCACGGTTGGTCGTGTATTGACCATGTATTTATTGATCAGGGAAGTCGGAGCTGCTCTTGGTTTGAACAGTCTTGGAGGTCATCCCCAGACTGTACGTCCGCTGATTGCCCCGATGGCAGAAGGGGCTGCCCTAACAAAATACGGGAAGCTACCTGAGAAAGAGCAACAGGAAATCCGTGCACACGCAGCGGCTACCGATAATATCGGCTTGTTTTTCGGAGAAGATATTTTCGTGGCGGTTGGTGCCATTTTATTGATGAATGGATTCTTTGAACAGAACAATATCCCTGCTGACCCAATATCCATGGCATTATGGGGAATTCCTACGGCCATATTCGCTTTTATAGTACATGCCATTCGCCTCCGTATGTTTGATAAAAGGCTGGACAAGCGTTTGGGCAGTCGGGATAAATAACAAAAAACAGCCAGAAGAGAGAGTGAGCATCGTTTATGATATTCTCAGTTGAAATGATTTACATATTGATGGGCATCATTGTTCTAGGTTGCTCCCTATATATTTTCACTGATCGGACGAACAGTCGCCGGTTGACTACGGGAAGTTTTTACTTGATTTATTCCATTACATTAATGTTCGGTAAAGTAATTCCACCATTTTATATTGGGCTTATGGTTATTTTTATGGTTTTAATTATTGTAGGTGGCGGGTTAAAGAAAAGCGAACATGTTGAAGAAAGCATTACTGTAAAGGAAGAGCGAAGAAAACGACTTGGCGGCCGGCTTTTTCTGCCTGCCATCTTGATTCCTATTTTAACTTTGGCTGGTTCTAAGCTACTAAGCGGAGTTGAAATTGGTGGTAAGGCATTGCTGGATCCATCTAATGTAACGATGGTTGCATTAGGCCTGGCGTGTTTGATTGCCATTATTGTTGCGATGTGGATGACTCGAGGAACACCTACAGGAGCTGTGAAAGAATCACGTCGCCTACTTGAATCCATTGGTTGGGCTGTATTGCTGCCACAGCTACTTGCAACTTTGGGAACCATTTACATGAATGCAGGGGTTGGTACGGTCGTGTCCAAAGTGGTGACAGCCATCATTCCAGAAGATTCGCTATTTTTAATAGTCATCATTTTCTGTCTCGGGATGACTATATTCACGATGATCATGGGAAATGCCTTTGCTGCCTTCCCAGTCATGGCTGCAGGAATCGCCATTCCTTTTTTGATCAATCAATTTGACGCTAATCCCAATCATATAGCGGCCATATCTATGTTTGCAGGTTATTGTGGAACCTTGATGACACCGATGGCGGCCAACTTTAATATTGTGCCGGCAGCCTTGCTGGACTTGAAAGATAAGAACCATGTCATAAAAGTTCAAGTTCCAACAGCTTTAGCAGTATTAGCGTTCAATATCTTACTTATGTACATACTTGTTTCATTAGAAGTATAGGAGGGGACGGCATGAAGCAAAAAGTGTTATTAACCGGTTTTGATCCCTTTGGCGGAGAGAGTCTGAACCCTTCCTGGGAAGCGGTAAAACAGTTACATGGAGAAGTTATTGATGATGTGGCTCTAGTTGCTGAACAAATTCCAACGGTATTCGGGAAATCAGTTGCAGTATTGGAGCACCTCATCCAGAAGCATGATCCTGACATCGTGATCTGTGTAGGACAAGCCGGGGGGCGGCAACACATTACACCTGAACGAGTGGCAATCAATATGAATGATGCTAGAATCCCAGACAATCAGGGAAACCAGCCTATTGATGAGCCGATTGTAGACAATGGACCAGTAGGCTATTGGTCTACGATTCCCATCAAAAGAATGGTCGAAAACATGAAGGAAAGCAACATTCCTGCATCGGTATCCCATACTGCCGGAACCTTTGTATGCAATCATATCTTCTATAGATTAATGGACCATATCACACGAACCAAATCAGACATCCGGGGTGGATTTATCCATATTCCTTTCATTCTGGAGCAAACCATTCATAAAGAAGCGCCTAGTTTAAGCCTTGCGACAATTGTTAAAGGCATAAAAATAGCTGCTGTCACAGCTGCTAAATATGAATCGGATATCCATACCGTAGGCGGGACGACCCATTAATTCTAATGATTACTTTACTTGTTTAGTTACCTGTCATAATTGACCTCATGTTTATGATGGATTTGTCCTTTTGCTGTTGAGCAGAGTACAATTCATCCTATCATGAGGTTTTTTGTGGTAAAAACTCATTTTCGTTCAATAGAGAAATGGAAATCATTGAGAATGGCTGTTTTCGTAAACTTTGTTGTTTTTGTTTGTATTTTTGTAAAAAAAGAACAATTGTTCTATAATATGTAATATAAGTAAGTGTGGAGGTGTAATTAATGAGACCCAACCTAACGAAAGATATAAGTGTAAAAAGTTTTAAAGATTTCTATTGGTTAAAGGAAGAATTGCAAACTTTTTGTAGGAAAAATGGAATAAGTGCTTCTGGTTCTAAAATAGAGATTTCAAATAGGATTGAAACATTTCTTCGGACAGGCGAGATACAGAAACCTATCAGAAAATCAAAACCTATTAAGAAGCTGGAATCTCAATTAGATATGAGCCTTGATACAGTCATTACGGGTAACCATCGTTGTAGCCAAGATGTGAGAGCCTTTTTTAAGACGATTATCCCGAAATTTCATTTTTCTACGTATATACAAACCTACTTTAAAAATAACGTAGGAAAAACGTATCGTGATGTTGTAGATGTTTGGTATGAGGAAGAAGAACGGAAGAAAGACCCTTCGTACAAGAAAAATATTGCACCTCAATTTCAATATAATCAATTCATTCGTGACTTTTTTGCTGACTCGAAAAACCAAGGGCAAAGTCGAGAAGATGCGGTTGAAGCCTGGAATGAAATCAAGAAACTTCCTGGAAGTAATAAATATACTTCTAATAATTAGTTAAGCACATCTTAGCATTTCAACCGTTGTATGATTTGAATTTCGACAGGCAGAAACCAGCATTTGTTTGACAGTTCATCAATGCTATTTTTTTACCTAAATGAAGCCAACCGAACCAGCAGAGGTAATTATCCAAGTATTTTGTTGCTACCCCTTGAAAACGCTCCATCCACCTTTTCAAACGTGAGAATTATTGACTTGTTGGAAAGAAACTTACATGCATCTCAAGGACCTAAAATCCAAGTTGAAGGTTAGCGCTTTTTTTCTACTCATCTTTTAATAAAGGGAGAGCTTATTTTGAAAGCAGTCATTCAAAAAATTGGTTACATAAATTGTATAGTAATAGGATTCCTTTTATTTTTATGGATCGGTGTCTTTTTAATTGGAGGGATAGTGGGCGCCTATTCATGGACCCTACTCAAACTAATTCTACCCTTTATAGGGGCAATTGGTTTGCTAATAAATGTAGTCATTTTTATCATTCTACTATCAAGAAAAAGGAAAGGAGTAAAGGTTGTTTTTAATGCGATGGTAAATCTATTGATGTTTTTCCCTATATTAATGACGATGAACATCATTCCTTTTGCTTATCCTAATACAGTTGAACAAGCGCAACCAGCGGTCACTGTAAATTTCCCTTTAAAGGAACAGACAGTAATTGGTTGGGGTGGGCAATATGTAAAAGATAATTTACCGCATGCCATATGGTCATCTGAGAGATGGGCATATGACTTAGTGATGGAACCATTCAATATGAACAGTGATAACAATGAAGATTACGGTATTTGGAATAAAGAAGTTCATTCACCCGTTTCTGGTGTAATCAGTGCCACATATGATGGTGAGGGGGATATTACGCCAGGTTCAGAAGACTTTCATTCACTAGAAGGGAATTACGTATACATAGAATTAGAAGAGACAGGTACCTATCTACTACTGAACCATTTGAAGAAAGATAGTGTCGTAGTTAAGGTAGGAGATAAAGTGAAGCCAGGTGATTTATTGGGGCGTGTAGGGAATAGTGGTTCGTCTTCGGAGCCGCATTTGCACATCCACCATCAAAGACAAAATCCATCTAAGACTATTCATCCTGTATTGGCAGAAGGACTTCCTTTGTTTTTTGAAGAGATAAGTGGTAGTTCAATGCCAGTAAAGGGTGATATTATAGCACCGAAAACTAAATGACAAGAATTTCTTTAATAGTCTTTAACGGGCGGATTTACTGGTCGAAAAGACTTCCAACAGAGGCAGATAAGATGGCTGAGTTCATGCTTAAGAATAGTAAAACGGAAGGGGGAGTCCCAGTGAAACATATCTTATTTAACCAAGCAGCATCTGGCTCATTAAAGCATGCATTAAAAGGTGAACGTGTAGACATCATTGCTTTTCCGGACTCCTTGGGTGCAGGGCCCATACATCGTTTATTGACGGAAGAAGGTATTACAGAAAGGCTGGAATGGCTACAGAAAGCCTACCGTTTCGATGAAAAGATGAGTCAACAGTATGTGGCTTTGTTTCATGATGCGATAATCCGCATTCAACAGATAGAAGAAGGGGATTCGGTGATTATTTGGACTTGTGAAAATGCGGCGGAACAATTTGGCTTACGCTTAGTAAGTCATCTATTGTCAGGGAAAAAATGTGCGATTTCTGTATGTAACACATATTTCCCCATGCTGTATTTCCATGAAGATAAACATGCACAATTTGATATCCGCCATTCCGGTGAGGTTAGCCCTGACCAAATGAAGCAAATGTTAAAGCTGAATGAATTAGAGCAACTTACTGAAGGTAAGATAGCTCTATTAAAGAACGAAGCGCTCCAATTAATGGAGGGACATTCCACTGTTCGGACATGGGTTAGAGGAAGAATGATAGAGGATATAGAATCGAGAGATGATGAAAGCATCATCCAATATGCAAACGAATTTCAATCTAAATATGGGGTGGACGAATTTTATAACGCAACCCGTTTGATTGGCCATGTTTTAGGGTGGAGTCAGCATGACATAAGTGATACTTGGATTGATTACCGTTTACGTATGTTGATCAAAAATGGAGTTTTTGACTACACCGGTGATACAAGGGATATGCGTTCCTATCAAGTTCGACTGAAAAAGGAACCGAAACAATAAAACTCGCACATTCCGTGAATGTGCGAGTACATCAAAAGTCAGGCTTCTAATTGATTGACGAAAAGTTGCGTAATGTCCTTTGGCCGTGTGATCGCCCCGCCGACGACGCTCGAATGAGCACCTAGATCCATGCATCTTTTATACATGTCGGGTGTCATGACATTTCCTTCCGCAATGACCGGGATGTTCACATGCTGGAGGACCTGCTTTAAAAATTCAAAATCATCGTCATAGAGTTTTCTTCCAGACGTTTCTTCCGTGTAGCCATATAATGTAGTGGAAATACAATCAAATCCCAATTTTTCAGATTGGATGGCGTCCTCTAAAGTAGCTATATCTGCCATGAGTTGAATGGAAGGATTTTTTTCTCTAGCGTATTTCACTAAGTCACGTAGAGGAATGTTTTCTGGTCGGACTCGATTTGTGGCATCCATGGCGATCATTTCACAGCCGCTTTCTAGCAACTCATCGATTTCCGCAAAAGTGGCGGTTATAAACACGGAGCTATTGTCATAATCCCGTTTAACGATACCGATTACAGGCAAATCCACTTCTTTTTTTATCGCCAAAATATCTACATTGGAGTTTGCGCGTATTCCTTTAGCACCGCCTTGTTTAGCGGCCAATGCCATTTTGGACATGATGAAAGGACTATGTAGAGGCTCATTTGGTAAGGCCTGACAGGATACGATTAAACCACCTTTAACTTCATTTAACATGAACTGTTTCCCCCTTGAAAAAATGGATAGACCGCCCCGTATAGGGAGGCGTCATTATATAATTGAGCGATTTTCAATTCTGTCTTTACAAACCCATTAGGTAGAAAAATGGGCAGCTGTTTCTGGATATGGTCTAGTAAATAGGTACCTTGGCGAGAGATTCCTCCGCCTATTAGGATACAGGTGGGGTCCACCATAAGGATGATTTGCGCCAATCCTTTGGCCACTTCCTTACTCCAAGCTTCAATAATGGCAAGAGATTGATCTTCACCGAGCTTCGCTTTCTCAAAGACTTTCTTTGTTGAAATACCTTCACCGAGTTCTCCTTCTATCATTCTATTTAAAGCAGAAGTGGATGCCCTCGATTCATAGTTGGTTTGTGTATTCGGATTATATAAAAGATAACCGACGGAGTGTGCTAGATGATGTGCCCCGTCGATGATCTTATTATGATAATAGGCCCCGCCGATCCCTGTTCCTAACGTGATGCAAAAGACATCGTTTTCGTTTTGGGCAGCACCTTGCCAAAGCTCACCGATCAAAGCTGCATTCACATCGTTTTCGACAGAAACGGGTAAATGGAATAGTCGAGATAAATGAGCTTTAAAGGCGGTGCCTTTATAGTTTTTTATCGTTGGACCAGCATAGATGATTTCCCCTTTTTCTCGGTCGACGATCCCAGCTGTACTAATGCCTACGCCGCTAATGTCCGTATGTTCGGAAACAGAGGAAATGATGGATTCCACTTGTTTAAGGATGGCGTGATCATCATTTTCTTTCGTGGCTATCTTTTGGTGCCCATGCAACTGTTTCTGATCATTCAAGAGGGCATATTTAATAAAAGTACCGCCGATATCAATCGATAAATAATCAGCCATTTTATCACCCTACACTTTCGTTTGTCTAATATGGTTAATGAGTAGTGTTTTGGCTTGCTCACCGTTCCCGTTAAGGAGTGCTTCGACAATGTTTCTATGTTCATTGATTAACAATTGATATTCTTCGAGTGTTATATTGTGATGTTGAATTTGGAAGAAATAACTGGTGATCATGTTTGTCATTTGAATGAATAAGTCATTATTGGTTGCTTGCAGAAGCTGTTTGTGAAATAAGGCATCAGCTTCTTTAAATTCATCTTGGGTTGTGGCGTTTTTACTTTCTTCAACCATTTCCTTTAAACGTGTCAAGTCGTCCATTTTGTGATGCTTGATGATTTCATCGATGGCACTTGATTCAAATATAGCTCTCAAACCGAGGATATCACGGATATTCCCGCTATTTATTTGCCATAAAAAGAAGAAATTATCTAAAAGGTTTTCGATGTTGGATTCATTTAAAAACGCACCCTGACCTTGCCTGATGCGAATGACATCCGTATTTTCCAGATAACTCAATGCTTCTCTGACTACAGACCGGCTTACGCCGAACATTTCCGTGAACTTGCGCTCAGTAGGGAGTTGATCGCCTGCTTTTAAGTTTTGCGAAATAATATAATGTTTAATTTCCTGGATGACCGTTTTCTTTAGTGGCTTTTTTTCAGCCGTATTAATGGGTTCCATTTGTTTCCTCCAAAGTATTGATAAAACGAAAAATGGGTTGGAAATGTTCCTTCAATACCCGTTGTGCTTGTGGCAAATCTTTCTGGATAATTCCGTCAATGATTTGTTCATGCTGTTTATATGAATCGATAAGTGTATCCTCTTTTTCCAAGAAATCGATTATAGCAAGTGCGAAATACTCACTGATTACTTCGCTAAACTTAAAATAGGTCTCATTATTCGTTGCTTTAATGATGGCTTGATGAAATAAGCGGTCGGAGTTTTTCGTGTCTTGCTTTTTCAAGATCGCTTCATGATAGGATTCATTGAGGGCGTGGAGGTGACCAGTATCCACGTCGACTTGTTTCTCTATGATTAATCTCAAGGCCCCCAACTCGATGACTTCCCGGATTTCCATTAACTCTTTCATTTTCACGCCATACGTGTCGTAATAATGTTTAACTATCGTATGGATGGAATCAAATGTAGGTTCAGCGATGTAAACTCCGCCTCCTGGCTTTATAGTCAAGATCCCAACCGTTTGGAGGGAGATTAATGCCTCTCTTACAACCGTCCGGCTCACTTGCAACTGTTCGACAAGTTCCTTTTCAGTGAGAAACTTATCATTCGGCTTCAACTTATTTTCTACGATATGGTTCTTGATTCTTTCCATCGCGATTGTGACCAGTGAGGTCTTATGTATTGCCACGTAACCACTCCTTTATCTATGTCTACCATATTGAGGGAATGAAGGAAAGACATTACTAAATTTTGTTGACATTTTTAAGAAAGGATTTTATGATGAGTTTGTAAATTAAATTGGTCTGACAATATTATATCTTTATTATCTGAATTTTTCAAATCATAGTAGGGGGTTAAGATATGAAGGGGTTATTTTCAGCGTTACTCATCCCATTTGACGAAAATGGAAAGATCATCGAGCAAGGGTTACGTGAGATTGTTAGACAAAATATTGATGTTCAAAAAGTGGACGGGTTATACGTCAACGGTAGCTCAGGTGAAAACTTCATGCTATCTACCGATCAAAAAAAGCGAATATTCGAAATTGTCAGTGATGAAAACAAAGGTCAAGTGAAGCTCATTGCCCAGGTAGGGTCAATCAACCTCGATGAAGCCGTTGAACTTGGGCAGTATGCGACAGAGCTTGGCTATGATAGTCTATCTGCCGTCACGCCATTTTACTATAAGTTCAATTTTGAAGAGATCAAGCATTACTATGAAACAATCATTGATAATACGGGCAATAATATGATCATTTATGCGATACCATTCCTAACGGGTGTATCCATGAACATGGATCAATTCGAGGAACTCTTCCAAAATGAGAAAATCATCGGCGTTAAATATACAGATGGGGACTTCTATCTATTGGAACGACTTCGTAAGAGATTCCCAGATAAATTGATATATTCCGGATTCGATGAAATGCTGATTTATGGAGCGATTTCCGGAGTGGATGGGGCGATAGGTAGTACATATAACATCAATGGCCAACGGTCGAGACAAATTCTAGAATTGGCTCAAGCAGGCAAAGTAGCAGAGGCTTATGAAATCCAGCATGTTACGAATGACCTGATTGAAAAAGTGCTGAATCTCGGATTATATCAAACATTGAAAGAAGTATTGAATGTAAAAGGCATACAAGCTGGCACTGTTAAAAAACCAATGTCATCATTTGATGCAAGCAAAAGGGAAGAAGTGGAACAACTCGTAAAAGAGTTTAATTTATAAGATAGATCATACGTATCTGAATGAATTGCACGATTAACTATCTGAATTTTCTGTGAAGAAAAGGCTGTGCCCCGAGATGTGGGGTACAGTCACCTTTAGTATCTTTAAGAAAGCGCTTTTGATTAGATTTTATGATGAGGGGTGTATATATGGAAAAGATTAGTTTTGGCATGGCTAACTGGGCGGTAATGGTGGTCTATCTACTAGCAATGCTAGCAGTGGGACTTTATTTTACAAAGAAATCTAGCAAAAATACAGATGCATTTTTTACCGCAGGCGGTAAAATTCCCGCTTGGGCAGCTGGTTTCAGTATCTATGCTACAACGTTAAGCGCGATTACGTACATGTCGACGCCTGAACAAGCATTTTTATCTAATTGGACCTATGCAGCAGGTAATCTATCAATTTTAGCCATTATACCAGTCTTGATCTATTTTTATATTCCTTTCTTCAGAAAGCTAAATGTAACGACGGCTTACGAGTATTTGGAAGAACGTTTTGGTGTGTCCCTTCGTGTTATAGGAAGTTTACTATTTACACTATTCCACATTGGCCGTACTGCCATTGTCATCTACTTGCCAACTCTTGCGATTACACTCGTTTCCGATATAAATCCTTTCATCATCGCTCTTGCAGTTGGAGGTTTATGTATAGTTTATACGTTCCTAGGAGGTATTGAAGGCGTCATTTGGAGCGACGTCATTCAAGGAATCATCCTTTTAGGCGGTGCCATTTTACTTGTCATTCTAGGAATTGGTGCGATTGATGGCGGACTTTCTACCGTAATCGATGATGCGATTCAAAACAAAAAATTGGTAACGGCAGACAGTTTTAAATTCAGTGCTGTCACGGCAGCCATCCCGATCATCTTCTTAGGATCCATCTTCAATAATCTACATCAATATACAGCCAGTCAAGACGTTGTTCAACGTTATCAAACGACTAGTTCCATTAAAGAGACCAATAAGTCTTTATGGACTAATGGAATCCTGGCTCTTATCACGATACCCGTCTTTTTTGGATTCGGTACCGTCCTTTATAGTTACTATACGAATGTTGAAGCCCTTCCAGAAGGATTCAACACTTCAGCCATTGTGCCGTATTTCATTGTATCGAGTTTACCGGCAGGGGTGGCGGGTTTACTGATCGCCGCAATCTTCGCAGCCTGCCAATCGACCATCTCGTCAAGTTTGAATAGTATTTCGGCTTGTGTAACTGTCGACTTTAAACAAAGATTCTTAGGATCAAATGAAAAAAGCGATGTATTATTGGCTAGGCTTGTCATTATTATTTCTGGTGTGCTAGGCATGGGTGCTGCTTTATACCTCATATCAAGCAATCAGGATGAGACATGGAACTTGTTCTTGGCCATAACGGGATTATTCGGTGTTCCGATTGCCGGCATCTTTGCTCTTGGGATCTTCACAAAACGGGCCAATACACCTGGAGTATTGATCGGATTACTATTAAGTGCCGTTACGTCTTATTTTGTGCAACAAACGGATTTGACTCCATTCATCGTTAGTATCGTTTCATTCTTCACTTCTTTTGGATTCGGGTATTTTATAAGTTTGCTATTCCCTAAGTTCAACAAGAATACAACAGGGCTGACTATATATACGAAGAACGAAGAATATGTAAAGCCTCAGGTACAGTCTACCCACTCTAAGTCTAAAGCAATATAAGGTGTCGGAATTATATAAAGGAGAGAGCCAGTCATTTAAGATGATTGGCTATTTCCATACTTTTTCAAGAAAAGCAAGTTATTGTATGGATAAGGCTAGCATTACTTGTCATAATGGAAATCAATAAAGGGTTTTTATCCTCGGTAGTGAAAATACATAGATAGGGAAAGGAATATGTTCATGATTCTTAAGAATATTACAATTTATAGCGAAGAAAAGATCATCGAACGTGGATATTTACTTACTAATGATGAAAAAATCGTGGCCTTTGGGCCAATGGAAGACTTAAATGACATACATGAAGAAGGTAAGGTCATCGATTTTTCCTCCCTTCCAGGTTATAAAGTCATACCGGGAATGATTGATATTCATATACATGGTGTAGACGGAGCCGATACGATGGATGCCACACAGGATGCATTACATACTATGGCGAAGGCTCTTCCAAGAGAAGGAACAACAAGCTTTCTAGCTACCACCATGACGCAGGCACCTCAAGCCATCGAAAATGCGTTAATCAATGCCGGTCAGTATATTCATGATCATCAGCCACCAGGATTAGCCGAAATACTTGGCGTTCATCTGGAAGGTCCTTTCGTCAATCCGAAGATGGCAGGAGCACAACCCGAACAATATATGATGAATCCAGATCCACATATCTTCGAAAAATGGAACGTATTATCCAAGAATACGGTCAAAGTCGTGACGCTTGCACCGGAACAGCCGGGAGGAAGTGAACTCATCAAATATCTAAAAGAACATGGAATTGTCGCTTCCATTGGACATTCGGATGCCACTTACGATGAAGTGGATCTAGCCATTGCGGATGGTGCATCTCAAGTTACACATCTTTTTAATCAGATGAGAGGGCTGCATCACCGTGAACCGGGAGTTGTGGGAGCTGCCCTTTTACGGGATGAGTTAAAAGCCGAATTGATCATAGATGGCATTCATGTCCGCCCGGAAATCGTCAAGCTTGCCTATAAACAGAAAACGCAGACCGGATTGATTCTGATCACAGATTCCATGCGGGCAAAGTGTTTGAAAAATGGTACCTACGATTTAGGAGGCCAAGAAGTAACGGTGAAAGATGGTAAGGCGGTACTTAGCGACGGAACACTGGCAGGAAGCATATTGAAGATGGGGCAGGCGTTTAAGAACCTATTAGACTATGCAAGTTGTTCACTTGAAGAAGCAGTTGAAATGGCATCCCTGAATCCAGCCAAACAGCTTCATCTTGATGATAAAAAAGGAAGCATTAAAGTAGGGAAAGATGCGGATTTAGTCATCTTAAACGAAGGAAATGAAG
This sequence comes from Peribacillus sp. NPDC097295, assembly GCF_044761665.1. Lineage (NCBI taxonomy): Bacteria > Bacillati > Bacillota > Bacilli > Caryophanales > Bacillaceae > Peribacillus > Peribacillus sp. NPDC097295. The sequence goes on along the minus strand of NZ_JBIWCW010000001.1, from coordinate 497,039 downwards.
TGGTCATGACCATCTGTAGAGGACAGATTGCATTTAGCAGAATGGAGGTTGAGTATGGAAATCATTGAAGCGAAAAACTACGATGAAATGAGCGAGAAAGCGGCACAACTTATTCTGGCCAAAGTAAAACAGACACATTCTGTTGTGTTAGGTCTCGCTACTGGAGGAACGCCGGTAGGGACGTATCAACACTTGGTGAAAGATTATCAAGAACATCGAACCTCCTATCAGCATGTTCATACAGTGAATCTGGATGAATATGTCGGAGTCGAAAAAGAAAATCCAACTAGTTATCATACCTATATGAACGAACATCTCTTTCAACATATTGATATCCCAAGCCAACAAACTCATTTGCCAAATGCCATGGCAACAGACTTACAAGCAGAATGTCAAAAATATGAGGAGCTTATTGAAAAGCTTGGTGGGGTAGACCTTCAACTCTTGGGGATTGGGGTCAATGGGCATATTGGTTTCAATGAGCCAGGTACTTCTTTTGCGTCCACGACGAATGTAGTGGAATTAACAGCCTCAACGCGGGAAAAGAATGCCTGTTACTTTGATAACCCTTTCGACGTACCCACACATGCTGTGACGATGGGGATTTCGACCATTATGAAGAGTAAACAAATCGTGCTTCTTGTTTCCGGAAAGCAAAAGGCACATATTTTATATAAGCTACTAACTGAACCAACAAATGAACAAGTCCCAGCCTCCATTTTAAAACAACATGATAATGTGATGATTATTGCTGATCAGGAAGCTTTGATGGAAATCAAGCAAGTTAGATAAGGATCTTATAAATGACCGTCTTACCAAGGCAAAGGCATTAACCATTTTGAAAGGGAAAAATGGTTAATGCCTTTATACTCGGTATCATATGAATTTTAATCAAGTACCAGTTGGTCTTACAATGATTTCATTTACAGCAACATCCTCAGGTTGTTCAATCGCAAAAAGGATGGTACGGGCAATGGAATCGGGTGAAATAGCGGTTTTCCTATATTCTTTCATAAACTCAATGGCTTCTTCATCTGAAATACTGTCGGCTAGTTCGGATTGAGTTACACCCGGTGAAACCGTCGTGACACGAATATGCTTGCCCACCTCCATACGAAGGCCTTCAGATATAGCCCGGACAGCAAATTTAGTGGCGCAATACACAGCCGCAGTAGGGGTAACTTCGTGTCCCCCAATTGAGGATATATTAATAAATTGACCAAATCCTTGTTTCTTCATAATCGGGAGCCCTGCTGCAATACCATGAAGAACGCCGCGAATATTCACGTCAATCATCCGGTCCCATTCATCCGTTTTCAGAGCTTCCAGTTTGGACAAGGGCATTACACCTGCGTTGTTGACAATCACATCCACTTTTCCAAAAGTATTTTTCGCATAGTTGACGAGCTCTTCAACTTGCTCTCTTTTCGTTACGTCTACTGCCCTATATTCAGATGAACCGCCTTCTGAACGAATGTCGGATGTAATAACCTCTAATCTTTCTGTTCTTCTTGCACCTAAAATGACATGGGCACCACTTTCGGCAAGAAGACGTGATGTAGCTTCTCCGATTCCACTGCTTGCACCTGTAATGATCACGACTTTCTCTGCAATGTTAGACATGATTTTCCCCCTTTATTTTTTCACGAATTTTCTCCAAGAACTTAACCAAGTAATCTACTTTTTTTCTTCTTTATAGAGAACCATTCCTCCATGATAGAGAATGCCTTCTCGGAAATCACCATCCGCAGTAAAACCAGTATCATCGACATAATCTATATGATTGCCTGTGATTTTGTAACTGCCTTGATAAGCGCTTTTTCTGTTGCCGCGAGCCTCATCATACCGGTTGTTAGGCTGTAGTTCATGACGGATGTAGCCGTCTTGTGTAACCCACATACCGATATAGGAAGGTTGATTTTTGCTTGTTTGATTTGCCATATATTTCTCCTCCTTTTGTATAATTATCCGATAATAAGCACTAAATCTGGTAGAAAAATCCTGAGAGATTCTTGCCTAATCCTCCAAGGTTTCATAAAATCAGGTTATCTAAATAGAAAATTTTAGAAAATACATAGATAAGGAGGTCGCCTTATTATGATGGACAATCAAGTCTTGGAGCACCAAAATGAATTAGCTCGATACATGGAAAGATATTGTCAAGAGGATGGGGTCCACTCTACTGCTATTTCATCATTGCATTTTATCCGCGCTTCTTATAAATCAGCACCCATACATTCCATTCATGAGCCAGCTCTATGTATTGTCGCTCAAGGAAAAAAACTAGTTATGTTAGCACAGGATCGTTATCAATATGATCCTGCTCATTATCTCGTCGTGTCTGTTGATCTACCCATTTCAGGAGAAATCATACAGGCGGATATCGAGTCTCCGTACTTGTGCTTACGATTGGATTTCAGTCCAAAGCAAATCTTCGACATTCTGATGGAATCTGAGGCAGCTAATGATAAAGAGGAAGAAACCCACAGAGGTTTATTTGTAAGTAAAATGAACGCATCCCTTCTTGATGCGGTATTGAGGCTTGTTCGTCTTTTAGATACACCAGACGATGTTTCTTTGCTCGCACCATTAGTTATCCGTGAAATCCTTTACCGGATTTTACAAGATGAACAGGGGGGATCCGTAAAACAGATAGCCATGATTGGGAGTCATGCACAACGAATTGCCCAAGTGATTCATCTAATAAAGCAGGACTTTGACAAGCCTTTACGTATTGAAGAACTAGCTGGGACCGTAAACATGAGTTCTTCTTCCTTGCACCATCATTTTAAACAAGTTACCGGATCAAGCCCCATACAATATCAAAAACAATTAAGGTTGCAAGAGGCTCGTCATCTCATGTTTTCTAAGTCAGCGGATGCTGCAGATGCTGGATTCCATGTAGGGTATGAGAGTCCATCTCAATTTAGTCGTGAATATGCCCGCATGTTCGGCCTGCCACCTAAAAGTGATATAAAACGCCTGCGTGAATCTTAATTGTTGTTTAATTTTAAAGGTAATGTGAATTTAAGAAGGGTCCCGAAAGTGGGATCATTGGAGAAAATGATCAGGTAAAGATAATAAGTGAAGGGAAGTAAGGTGGATTCGTTCTATGTTAACGAAGTTATGTTCATAGGGTAGTTTACTTGAAAGTCACTTTAGGCGAAAATTTGCGCTTACTTTAAGTGCCTTTTTTGCACATTCAACTTTAAGAAACCCAGCTATCTTCACATGAGAAGATTAGATGGGTTTCTTAATATTTACATGATGATCAGATTTTTAGTTGTCCACTTTTTATGTACGGTTAATAGCTTTTGATAAGATGATAATTTTAAAATAGATTCCCCATTATATCCAAGGCGTTTATATTGCCTTGTGAAAAATTCAGTCAAGAATCCACATTATTTCTCCATTAGGGTAACTGGTAAACATCATTGAAACCGGCTATCCGATAACCGACTGAACGTTGTTTTATATTTTAATTCTCCTGATCCTTTATCACTTGCTCAATCCCTGAGAGAATCAGTTTCAAACCGAACTCAAACGAACTATCGGTCCCCATCAGGTCGAACAGCCCATTTTCGAACATCCTCCGGAACAGTCCTGCATCAGTCTCGCTCATGGAGTTCAGAAGGCGATTCAACTCCTCACCCGGCTCCATATCCTGGTCCTTTATAACAGCAGAAACATTGCGCTCATGCTGATAATCATCTAGAACGAAGTAATAAACATAATTTACAAGCGTAGTAACGACTTGGATTTTCTGCTCTTGCTCAAGCGTGGTCGATTCCACACAAACCAGCATACGGTTGGTAAACCGGATAATGTCCGGTTCGTGGGGCAACGTCATCATCATGAGTTGCGCAGAGCAGGGATATCGGCTAAGCACACTCCGTATCGTTACCGCAAGCGTCGTCAGTTGCTCCTTCCAGTCCCCCTCGGAGTGAAACTCCTCTAGGATGATTTTGGATACATGGTTGGCCAGTCGCTGGTAGAGATTCTGCTTGCTCTTGAAGTACCAGTACAGAGATGGCGCCTGAATACCAAGCCTGGTTGCTAATCGTCTCAAGCTGAATTTCTCAATCCCCTCTTCCCCCAGAAGCTCCCATGAAGCCTCTAAGATTTTATCTTCCGAAATCTGTGGATGCTGCTTTTTCATCGGTATGCCTCCTTGTAACTAACAGTGTAAGTTTATACTTTACAGGTTCATAGGTTTATGATAGCATCTAATACTGTTAGGGGCAAACTAACACTGTTAGACTTATGGCTATAATAAATGATGAAAGTGGTGACCCACATGGATGCAGAAAACCTCTATTACTTTGAAAAAGCACCGGTAGCAAAAGCTGTAACCCACTTCGCTGTACCGATGATGATAGGCACGTCAATGAGTGTCATATATTCAATCTTGAATGCCTATTTTCTTGGTACACTACACAATACTGCCATGTTAACCGCACTCGCACTGACCTTGCCGTTATTTGCGATCATTATGGCGTTAGGCAACTTGATTGGCATGGGTAGCGGTACATTCATCTCCCGCCTGCTTGGTGAGAAAAAATATGATGATGTAAAGCATGTGTCTTCATTCGCCTTTTACAGTAGTTTAGTTCTCGGTCTTATCGTGATGGCCGTCGGACTTCCTTTGATCGATTCAATCGTTCATGGGCTGGGAGCAACACCTGAGTCCTTCGGCTTCACGAAGGAATATGTCACGATTATGCTTATTGGTTCACCATTCCTCGTATTATTCTTCACGCTGGAGAACATCGTACGCTCCGAGGGTGCAGCAATCACGTCGATGATCGGAATGATTCTCAGTGTTGTTGTAAATATTATTCTTGATTCGTTTGTCATCTTCGTATTACATTTGGACGTAATCGGCGTTGCGACTGCAACGGTCATTTCCAACGCGGTTGGAAGTATCTTTTACGCCTTCCATATGGGATATAAGAGTCAATTCTTAACCGTCTCCGTAAAATGGTTCAAGGCTACTAAGGACATTCTGAGTAATGTATTAAAAATCGGTATTCCCATCTTTATTATGAGTGTTTTTATGGGTGCAATGTCGCTCATTTTTAACCATTTTCTTGTTGAATATGGAGATCAGGCTGTAGCGGCATTCGGAATATCATCACGATTATTGCAATTTCCTGAGTTTATTCTGATGGGTTTATGTGAGGGTGTCGTGCCGTTGATTGCCTTCTCATTTACAGCGAATAAATTACGCATGAAGAATACCGTTGGTTTTACAATCAAAGCGATTATGGCGTTAGCAGTCTTGTTCGGCATCATCGTCTATTTGATTTCTGACCACTTAATTGGCTTATTTACAAATAACCCGCAATTAATTGAAATGGGTAGCTACATTCTACATGTGACGTTTTTATCCTTATTCATTACAGGAATGACCTCATTGTTTACCGGGATTTTCCAAGCAACAGCGCAAGGAACTGCCGCGTTCATTATGTCAATTATTCAAGGGATTACCCTGATTCCTGTGTTGTTTATCGCCAATCAAATGAACGGCTTCCAAGGGGTGGTCTGGTCCATTGTCATTGCTGATGCCATCACATTTCTTGTGGGTGCCTTCATGCTGTATATTCTGCGGAATAAATTGCAACCGGATTTAGATGATTTAGTACATTAAAAACATAAACACCCATTAAAGAAGGATAAGGGAATTCCCTGTTTTCCTTCTTTTTTTATGTACATGAATATGGAAATCCTTAAAAGTGTTTTTGAGAGAATTTATTCAGCTTGGAACGTAAGTGAGCGATGAGCAGGTGAAGGTGTAGCTTGTATTATTCGAAGATTCTATCTATTGTGAGAGAAGGGGTTGCTCCGGCGATTCTTTTTTTAGGGAACTAAAAAGAGGAAACTGAAAAAGTTATGTTCTGAACCGAAATAAACAAAAGGGGGGAACGTCTATGAACAAAAAAATGAGAACCTCGATGGTTATTTTGTTGGCCTTGTGTGTAGGGCTTGTCCTGTTTGGAATGGCAAATCAGGCTGCTCCGAAAAATAATCTGTATGTGTCTCCTGTTGGGGATGACGAAAATGTGGGAAGTAAGAAAGAGCCTTTAAGGAGCATACAGAAAGCCGTCACTTTAGCGAAACCCGGTACAACTGTCTTTGTAAGAAAAGGAATCTACAATGAACAAGTAGTTATACAAAAGTCTGGAAAAGAAAACGCCCCGATCATCATTAAGGCTTATCCAAAAGAAAAGGCAATCATCGATGGAAAGGGCCTTAAGGTTTCGTGGGACAACCAGGGCTTGGTATCGATTCATAATCAAAGCTTTGTCACCATCGATGGATTAGAAATCAAAAACTACAAAACCGAACAAGAAGATGTAGTGCCAATTGGGATTTCCGTGAGCGGGAGCGGAAAGGGCATCCGTATTTTGCGCAATCATATACATCATATTGAAACACATCACAAAAACGGGAATGCTCATGGGATTGCCGTTTATGGCACCAAAGCACCTCAGGCTATTGAAGACATCATCATTTCAGGCAATAAACTAGAAGAGATGAAACTGGGTGCCAGTGAAACGTTGGTGCTGAATGGGAATGTATCGAAATTCCAGGTTACCAATAACATTGTAAAGAGAAATGACAATATCGGCATCGATATCATTGGGTTTGAAGACGTGTCTCCTGTTGAAAAATTTGATCAGGCAAGAAACGGTCTCATCAGCAACAACACGGTTTATGATATATCCAGTTACGGAAATCCAGCCTATGGAAACCAGTATGCGGCTGGGGGAATCTATGTCGACGGTGGTAAAGATATCGTTATTGAAAAGAATAGGGTATATAAAAACGATATTGGAATAGAAGCGGCTAGTGAGCATAAGGGCAAAGTGACAAGTTCTATCACGATACGAAACAATTCGATTTATGAAAATAGAAGTGCTGGCATTGCAATAGGTGGGTATGACAGCAAAAGAGGCAGCACGGTAAATAGTATAATCACCGACAACGTCCTATATAAAAATGATACAAAATATCAAGATGGCGGACAAATCTTGCTCCAATCGCATACAAAAAATAATCGAATCGAAAAAAACATCATGGTCGCGGGTCATTCCAATCTCCTTATCAGCAACCCTTTCAAGCAAAACGAAGGGAATAAAATAGATAACAACATCTATTATCTAAATAGGGGAGAGAAAGAAGCACGTTGGATATGGAAAACGGAAGAGATCATAGGGTTCTCTGCCTATAAAAAGAAAAGTCTTCAAGATAAAAACAGTATTTTTCGGGAGCCAAAGTTCATGAATGAAAGCAAACGCGATTTTCAGATTGAATCTAAATAATATCGGTATGATCCTGCGCCGTTTTAGTTTAAACATAAGTTGAGAGAACCTGGCGTGGTTGAATTAATCTGGTTCGTGGTCGAATTAATTCGATGCGTGGTTGAATTATTCCGGTCTGTGGTTGAATTATCGCGAATCGTGGTTGAATTACATGATTTATACACCCTTTCAGGAAGGATTTTTAATTTGTTATTACTAGATTAAAAAGGGGACATTCACATTGAATGAAGAACAACTTGAAAGAGCACTTGAATTACGAAAAAATGACAAGTTGATAGAATCAAACTGCATCCTGTTAAAATTGGTAGAGGAATATCCTGATGATGCGGTGATTAACTACCAATGTGCATGGAGTTTTGATGTTTTGGGAGAAGAATTAAAAGCCATACCCTACTATGAACGGGCTATTGAGCTAGGCTTGTCGGGTAAGGATTTAGAAGGGGCCATATTGGGGCTTGGAAGTACGTATCGAACACTAGGAGAATATGAAAAATCGAATCGTACGTTCGAAAAGGGAATCGAGTTATTTCCTACCAATCGGGCCATTCAGGTGTTTCATTCAATGACCTTGTATAATCTAGGTGAGCATAACAAAGCCATGGAGATTTTATTGAAATGCTTGATAGAAACCACCACAGACACGGAAATATTGGATTATAAAAAGGCCATTCATTTTTATTCTGATAAATTAGATGAAATATGGTGATTAGTTGTACTTAAACAATTTTAATAGGAGGAAACGAATATGAGAAAACGAAAGAGTTTGGCGCTTTTTTTAGCGGTCATTGGTGTAGCGGTTTTATTCATTACAAGTGTCCAACTACCAAATGAAGCGGATGCTGCCAAGGGGAACCAGAATCTTAAAAAGCTCGAAGTCGATGAATTCTTTACGAACCGTGATGGAACCTTCATATTACGTGAGTTGAAAAAGGGAAAAACATTCGTCTATAATCAGCAACGCGCGTATCAACGGTTTGCACCTCAATCGACTTTTAAAGTGCCCAATTCATTGATTGGATTACAGGTAGGCGCAGTAGAAGATGAGTACGACATTAAATATTGGGATGGCGTTGAGCGGGAAATCGAGGCCTGGAACCGAGATCATACGCTTGGGTCTGCGATGAGAAACTCCGTCGTTTGGTATTATCAAGCGATGGCACGTGACATTGGAGAAGAGCGAATGGAGGAATGGATTCAAAACATTTCATATGGCAACCAAGATATTAGTGGAGGCATTGATCAGTTTTGGTTAAGCAGTTCCCTTGAGATCTCCCCAATGGAGCAAGTGGACTTTATGGAAACATTGTATGAAGAGAACCTTCCTTTTGATAAGAATGTCATGAATACCGTAAAACGGATGATGATTCAACAAGAAGGGGATACCTTCACCCTTTACGGAAAAACAGGGCAAGGGTCAGGCATTGGCTGGTATGTCGGTTTCATTGAAACAGATAATGGTTCATATAGTTTTGCTACGAATATCGCTGGAACCAGCACGGACGCTAAAGCCATCACCATGAACATTTTAAAGAAGTATAAATTAATAATCGAGGAATGAAACCACGAATAAGGGGATAAGATGTTGAAATTATGACATGTATCCTCTTTTTTTTATCCATATTTACTGAGATATAGTGAGCTTTTTAAAACTATTACAAAATATGTAATAAAATGAATTTTATGGTTGTTTTTATTTGTTACAAAACGTATCATGTTGATATATCAAGTTGATATATAAGGGGGATTCTTACATTGTCAAATGAAAGTTCTATTCTTGCAATTTTAAGCTTTTGGCCCAGTACAGGATACGATATTAAAGCTGAGTTTGAGCATAAAGCTGCCGGCTTATACTGGGGTATGAGCTATGGGAGTATTTATCCGAAATTAAAGAAGCTTGAAGAAGAAGGTCTTATTTATCCTACTGAACAAGAGGGAGAGGGACGTAAAAAGAAACTTTATGAACTTACCCCAAAAGGGTGGGAGGAATTTGAAAACTGGCTTTTACTTCCTCCTGCCTATCCAATTATTAGAGACGAATTATTAATGAAGATGTCCACTTGGCATGAAGATATGGATAGCTCAGTATTAATCAGTCATCTATTAAAGAGAAAAGAGACAACCAAAGAGTTATTAGAATTTGTAAAAGTCTGGCCAGTAAACGGAAGTTCTTATATCAGTAATGTAGGTATGCTAGCCATACGTTATGGCGAATTACGAATGGAAGCTGAGTTAATGTGGATTGAAGAGTCTATTAATGCATTAGAAAATAATCAACTTCCAAAAGGCCAGGATCCAAATGGGAATACAGAAAGATTGCTAGCGAGACGAAGAGAGGCAATTCAAGGAGAAAAGGAGAACTAATCCATGAAAGCTGGAATATTTGTGCCTTTAAAGTTCCGTCCATATCGTTCATTATTTGGCGCTCAACTATTTTCTGATTTGGGTAATTGGCTAGATTTTATCGCTTTGCAAGTTATTGTTGCTTATCACTGGGGGTTAGATGAAACAGCCATTGCCTCAGTGATTATTGTATTAGGGTTACCTTGGGTCATCATAGGTCCATTTGCAAGTGTATTCGTGGATCGACTTCCAAAAAAGCAAATTATGATCATTTGTTTATTTTTAAAAATTATATTTGTAGGAGGGCTGTTCCTTGCTCCTAACCTCTATATCTTATTATTATTTGTGTTTTTGAAGGGAACAGTCGCAGCAATTTACGACCCAGCGAGACAAAGTATGCTTAGGTTTACAGTCCCTGATAACCACCTTCCAGAGGCGGTAACACTTAGCCAACTTTCGGTTAATACGATGAAAATTATTGGTCCTGCATTTGGAGGAAGTGTAATAGCTATATTTGGAGCAAAAAGTCCATTTTTATTTGAAACTGCAGGTTTTTTAATCTCTATATTAATTTTAATTTCTCTTCCTAACATGGATGAAAAAGAAATGAATACTGATAAGAAACATAGGAATAATGAAAAATATTGGAAAGAGCTATCGGATGGTATTAAGCACATTGTGTTTACCCCATTATTAAAAAGCTCAGTTATTCTAGCATCTGTCGCCTTTTTTATCATTTTCCTTTACGATGGTTTATTTGTGTTTATTGCTCAAAACCTTGGATTTAGGGAAGGGGATTTTGGATTACTGATTAGTGCTGTAGGACTGGGAAGCTTGGCAGGATCGGTTTTAATGGGTAACTGGACCCGTTGGAAAAGAAAACCTATTCATTTTATGTCAAGTGCCTTACTGTTTAGTGGTTCACTAATTATTGTAATGGGACTTGGGGGTATGGAAATTATAACTCTACCTGCATTAGCCTGGATGATTAGCGCATTTTTCCTTGGTTTCTTGGGCTCCGGTGAGTCAGTCCCCTATGGATTTGTCTTACAATCCGAGACACCCAAGCAGATGATGGGAAGAGTATCTGCTGCTGCCACATCATTACAAAACTTCTCTATGCTTATTGCACCTGCACTGGGATCACTTCTTGCCAAGTGGCTTGGAGTTTCTTTCGTCTTGATAGGAGCAGGAGGAGCAACATGTTTATTGGGTGCTATTGTCCTCATCTTTATCGTGAGAAGAATTAACGTTCATAAAGAAATTCCAGAAAAACAATACCAAGCTTAAAGATTTTATGATGGTGCTAATACACACGATTGCAGGTTGAGGTTAAGGAACATATTGAAACTAAGGAAGGAAGCAGTTTCACCTCATTTGAAAGATTCATAAGACACATTGGAGAATTGGCACATAGTTTAAATGAAAATGACAAAGCCATCCTTTTAATGTGTCTCCTCTATGATTGTTCTAAATATATTGGCTCTTCTAAAGGGGAAAATAGTAGTTTTATTCGGAATTTTGTGCAATCATCACGTGAACGGAAGACGAGAAAAAAAGATAAATTTGAAAAAAGTTATTTATACAGTTATTTCTATTTGATTACCTTCAGGTCCCAATATACAACTTTCATAATAACCATCACCTGTTGTACGCGGACCACTTAAAATCCTATATCCTTCTTGTTCCAATTGACTTGTCAATGCGTCTACTCTTTCTTTACTTCCTACGCTAAATGCTAGATGTATGTATCCAGTTGCCATTAGGGATTTTTCGGAAGAAACCAGATCAGGACGCGTCATGATCTCAAGTCTTGTACGATCTTCGAAGGATAAGAAATACGTTTCTAAACCCGTTTTGTGATTATGATATTTGGCATTAGATGAAGCACCGAAAAATTTGACAAAGAAATCTTTTGTAGCTTCTAAGTCATTTACGTACATGGCAATATGTTCTATTTTCATTCTTATTCCCCTCGCATTCTTGTATTAAAATATAATCACACGAACATTATTCCTACTTTTAACCTTTATTGCAAAGATAAAAGATGAATAATTGTATTCGATACGCCATCTTCCTCATTGGAACGTGTAATATAATTTGCTGCATCTTTTACCTCTTTGACTGCATTTCGGACAGCAAAGTTATAGATACCACAAGCCATAAGTTCTATATCATTATATGAATCTCCAAATACCATCGTTTCTTCAGGAGTAATATTCAATAAACTTTGTAAATGTTTAACGGTCGTCCCTTTATGTACATTCGCATTCGTTATATCAATCCAAGCCATTTCCGAAGCAACAATATAAGCTGATTGAAAAAAGGGTGCTAATTTTTCTCTTGTTTCGATGCATCTCAGCATGGGGTCGTGAACTGTAATTTTGATAAAATCTTCTGTCATTTCATCAAAAGTGGAAACTTGCTTTACTTTTGCATAAGACCTTCTTACAATATTAGCTTCTTCGCTCGACAGATTATCTTTTATGACTGCACCGTCTTTTGTACAAGCAATGATGGTGTGTTCTGGGCTGATTTTTTCAAGGAATTGAATAATTTCCAAGCCTAGATTATTACTTAGGAGAGATTCGTAAATAAACTCTTTGTTGTGTTTAATCCTAGTTGCACTATCTCCTAATATCCATAAATCATCAGCATCCTCACCGAATAATTCTTCTACACGTTCACATTGCTTTCCAGTGACAGGTGCACATACAACGCCTTTATCTTTCATTATCTTCTTTACACTCTGATATAGCTCTCTGTTAAAGTCCCCACTGTTATTTAAGAATGTACCGTCCATATCCGTTAACACTAATTTAATCATTAGTCTCCCTCCAGTGTTACTTTTATAAAAAGGTTTGATCATTTCTGTGATTCTTATTCCATTAAAGAGCTCGATTGTTGAATAAGAAATTTTTACTTTTTATAGAACTTCGGGGCTTTCCGGAGCTTGGTTGCCTGTTCAAAAGCAAAAGCAAGTTTTATTAAGATTCCTTCACTAAAAGCAGTACCTGCAAAAGTTATACCAAAAGGTCTTCCACTTTTCCATATACCCAGCTGGTACAGCTATGGATGGATATCCAGCTTTAGCACTAATTGTTGACCCATATATGAAGGGAAGGCAATAGCACTTGTTCAATGCATAATCAATTCCTTGTTCTTGAGAGAATTATAAGTCTTCTACTTTTGGGTTTAAATATTATCCCCATTCTAGTTAACCAGTCTTTATTTTTTAAAAATTCTAGTTATATATTCAATATTTGTGTTAAGAAATCCTGTTTACTATGTGATATAAGGGTATATGCATTACTTACCTAAAGTTACTCCACAATTTGGCCCTTTAATGAAATAACTTTATCAAGTGGAGATGTTTATTAATGGTATAATTGGAAAATGTGAGAGCAATAAAGGTTATTGAGTTTAAATTTGCTTTTAGTCATGGTGGCGTTAGGAGGATTTGAAGTTCCTCTAAAGATTCGAGTTTTCCTGAGGGAGAAGTCGTTGGTTAGCAAATAGTAAACGAGACTTATTCTTAAGAAAAGAAAGGGTTATCATTATGTATCAAGGAAAGTTACGAAAAACAACGATTGTGTTGTTAACATTATATACAGCTTTGATCTTATATTTCTTGTATCTTGGTTTTAATAGAGGTTCTCTAGGGCAAGACTCTAGCTTACGATTTAACGTAATACCTGGAGGAATTCAACTGCGTTATCCAATGGGAAGAGACTTTCAAAATTGGTTTTTTCAGTTCGGGAATTTTGGAGCGTTCATACCTTTCGGGATTATCATTCCACTCCTGTTTCGATGTAGTTTTAGACGCTTTATAACCTTTTTTATTTTATCTATAACAATACTTGAAACCCTACAAATGTTTTCTGGTTGGGGAATTTTTGATATAGACGATATCATCATTAATTCATTAGGTGCTTCGGTAGGATTTGCGGCACAGCGAATCGTCACCATTGACCGAGATAAACCAAGAGGAATGGTCCGAATATTATTAATGGCTATTGTTCTTGCACTTGGCACTATTATAATAATTGGCGGTATTAATAATTATTTAGAAGAAGGAGAAGGGGAAACTGTATCTCTGAATGAACTGATCTTAAAAGATGGGTCTGTACAGTGGGATGAAAGCTTGTCCAGCTTTACCGTAAATCGAAAAGAGGTTACGCCTCAAATAAATCTGTATAGTAGAAATAATACGAAAAACAATACATTCACGTATCACTTAGATGGCAAATATAAAAACATAACTGGATATGTCGCCATACCGGACGATGTAATTAACGCTGCAAGCACAGAAGGTAGTGACATAGAATTCATCAGTGGAGGAACAGTCATTTATTCATTAGGGTTATCATTTACAGGTGTGGAGGATTTTCAAATCCCTTTAGATGGCATACATGATCTTACCATAAAAATAACTAACAAAAACCCCAATCCCATTACAAATGCTGTGATTTGGGATATTACTCTTACAGAGGCAAACACAGGGCAAAAAATTTTAAACAAAATAAGAGATAAAATTTCAAACGGAAATATGTAAGATGTTAAAAGTATGTCCGCAGGTGTGTTACCCAAGAGATTGGCGCTCTTTTCTAATATTTGCTGTATACTATAGGTAAATAGATTTTTGGAGGGACGTTTTTGGAGAAGTATGTAAAAAACGCTGGCGAAGTACAAGAATTTTTAGCTAAACAACATGGAAACGCATTTGATGCTTCATCAAGTTTGCTCATTTCCGATTTGTATAGCGCCTCTTTACTTGTACGCCATGATATTGAAAAAGAACTTTTAATGAAGCACAAGCTATCTTGGACGGCCATGCTAATGATGTATATACTGTGGGTTTTCGGACCGAGTGAAACAAGAATTATCGCACAACGATTGCAATTAGCTCCTTCGTCGGTAACCAGCTTAACCAATACACTTGAAAAAAAAGGGCTCGTTTTTCGTTCGTATAAACCACTGGACCGTCGCTTAGTGTTAGTGAACTTAGCGGATTCAGGGGTCGAATTACTTAAGGTCCTATCGAAAGAAGTGAACGAGAGAGGTCAGGTTCATACAAGTAAATTGACTCAAGAAGAAGTGGAGACCTTTAACCGTCTTTTACATAAGCTTCTTAGTAAATAAACAAAAAGGTTGTACAGAGACGAAGAAATGTCTGTGTACAACCTTTTTTTGCGTGACTCTAGCCCATTAGTTCCAATGACCAGCTTTCACTAATTTATCTTTTTGCTTAAAGGCAACTGTCACTAATAACATGGAGATAACGATCATAACGATGATGGCAATCAATACGATGTTATAAGAATTCGTTAAATCCTTAATGACTGAGTAAAGTGGTAACGCGACGATACCTGCAACCGCTAAACCTACAGATGCGGTTGCGTAAATGTCTGCATAGTTTTTGTTACCGAATAATGAAATGGTAAGGAGAGGTCCCAATGTACCGATCGATGATGATAAGAAACCAAAAATGATGGCCCCAAGCATGATCATGGCTTTAACCTCACCGAATAACAGGAACAATACGAACGTGACTAAACCGGAAATCAAGGCGACAAATGTCGTACCTTTTGCCCCGATCTTATCAGCCAAGAAGCCGAATGTTAACGAACCAATCAATAAACCAACCATGAATAATCCCATTAACGTACCACCAAATGCTGTATCAAAGCCTTTGGTAATGGCAAAAGTCGGTACGTGCTGTGCGAACGCAGCAACGGATGTCAAGAAGAAGAAGAACGCCATCAAGGCAAAGAACGCCGGTGATTTTTTTGCAATGGAAGATGCAATCCCCTTTTGTGCATCTGCATTTACAGTTGTAGCTTCTGTGTCTTCTGCGTTTATTTCATCAGACCCGTACGCACCTTTTTTACCTGGAGCAAAACGGACGAATAACAGAATCACGATAATGGCACCTACACCTAATGTTAAACCAGACGTAGTATAAGCCGAACGCCAGCCTTTATTCGCGATCAAATTCCCAATCCATGGGGAGATGAATGCTCCGAATGCACCAACTGTCGCCATCATGATCCCGAGGGCTAACCCTTTTGACTTCTTGAACCAGTTGTTAATGATAACAGGACCGGTGATTTGGGCAACGACCACGTAACCAATTGCACACGGAACCGCAAGAACGTACCAGCCCCACACATTGTTCATGTATCCCATTGCCGCGAATGCGCCAGCATGTAAAATAACCCCTACGATTAGAATAATGCGGATATCCGCTTTTGCAATCAACTTACCAGCAAACGGCAAGAAAACCATTGTGACGATCGACATGATGGATACATATAGAGATAAGCTGGATAAGCTCATGCCAAGATCATCTGAAACAGGCGTTAAAAATAAACCTGTTGCGTTGTTAAGACCACCACGAGCAAAGCCCATCATAATCGCAACACCTAACAATACGACCCAAGCATAATGAATTCCCTTTTTTGACTTGTTTGTCATCTTCGTAAAACCCCTTTTGTTTTCTTCTAGATGTATGCAACGTCAAGTATTAAAACCGGCTTAAGGTTTTAGAGTTAAAGCGAATATAATGGTTCGTCATTCGCATCAATGACAACAGTTATATTAAATAGCTATTGGCGCATAATGAGTGACAAGAGTAATATGCACAAATAGTTATATCTTTATTACTTTTGGCGCATAACAATTAGAGACAAGATTATTATGCAACAAAAGTTTCAAAATGGGAATCTTTTATTTCAATTCGAATGATATATAATATTTCTACATAAAAAAGCGAATTTTCGTTTTAAGGTATCATTAACCAAAAAAATATTGTATATTATGTTTTGGTTATTTCTTTTGTGGTGGGTAGACTCCCTCTTCAACTAGTTCGGAAGGGGTGGGGACAAGGGCTGAAGATAGCGTGTCTAACTTGTTCTAGAAAAACATGTCGCATGCGGGACCCTTTGTAGTTGCCTTTTTATAAACAAAGGATTATCTTGTAAGTAGTAAAGTCGTTAGCTCAATGAATCACAAAGAGTAAAAGCTATGCGTTTGAAGTCGTTAGACGGAAAAATGAAACCAAACTAAGGAGTGTGGATGAACGATGAAATTACAAGATAAAGTAGTTATCATCACTGGTGGTGCCGGTGGTATTGGTGCAGGTATGGGACGAGCGATGGCAAAAGAAGGCGCTATCATCGTAGCAGTGGACGTAAACCCTGAAACAGGTGCAAAGGTCGCTGAAGAATTACAACAAATTACTCCAAAATCCATGTTCATTCAAGCAGATTTAACGGATCATGCGAACTTGAAGAACATAGTGGAAAAAGTCGTTGCCAAATATGGCCGTCTAGACGTTTTAGTAAACAATGCACAGGCTGCTAAACAAGTGCCATTCTTAGAAACAACTCCAGAGAATCTAGCTCTATGCATGGATACAGGTTTCTACCCAACATGGTACTTGATGCAAGCGGCAATCCCTCACTTGAAAGAGACGAAAGGAAACATCATCAACTTTGCATCAGGCGCAGGTATAAAAGGACACAAAACACAAGCTGCTTATGCTGCCGCAAAAGAAGCGATCCGTGGCGTTACACGTGTAGTGGCTAACGAGTTCGGTGCAGAAGGCATCACTGCCAACATAATTTCCCCAATTGCCAATTCAGAAGGAGTGCAGGCTTGGGCTAAAGCTCAACCAGAATACTACAACGAAGTATTAGCAGGTATCCCGATGGGCAAATTTGGTGACCCAGAACAAGATATCGGTCGCGTTGCCGTATTCCTAGCTTCTGAAGATTCCAAGTATATCACTGGTCAAACCTTCATGGTTGACGGTGGTTCGATCATGCTCTACTAATTAAACAATCGTGCTTCCATACCGATATAAAATTTGCAGAAGAAGCACATGCTAAACAACACATACATCTTTCAAGAAAAATACATCAGTAATTCAACTTAAGGAGTGTTTTAACATGGCAAGATTATCAGGTAAAATCGCAATCATCACAGGTGCAGCTCAAGGTATGGGTGCCGCACATGCTAAATTATTCGTAGAACAAGGCGCTAAAGTCGTATTAACTGACTTAAACGAAGAAAAAGGGAATGCAACTGCCGCTGAACTAGGCGAAAATGCATTATTCGTAAAACAAAACGTAACAAACGAAGCAGATTGGGCAAATGTCGTGGCTACTGCCGAAGAGAAATTCGGTCCAGTTAACGTATTAGTGAACAACGCTGGTATTACAATGGCTAAGAAAATGATGGACGCTACGGTTGAAGACTATCGCCGTATCGTTGAGATCAACCAAGTTTCTGTATTCTTAGGTATGAAAGCTGTCTTACCTTCGATGCAAAAAGCTGGTGGCGGTTCAATCGTAAACGTTTCTTCAATGAATGGTCTAGTTGCAGGTGCGATTGGTTACACAGATACGAAATTCGCTGTACGTGGTATGACGAAAGCGGCTGCTATGGAATTAGCTGAGTTAAATATCCGTGTTAACTCTGTACACCCAGGTGTTATCGCAACTCCAATGGTTGTCCAAGAAGATACAAAAGCGGCTGTTGAAGCTTTCGCTAAACACATTCCACTTGGCCGTGTAGCGCAACCGGAAGAAGTATCAAACATGGTATTATTCCTTGCTTCAGACGATTCTTCTTACTCAACAGGTTCTGAATTCGTTATCGATGGCGGTATGACTGCTCGTTAATCCGTACCCTATCATGCAAAAAACGCCGCAATGTGCATCGCGGCGTTTTTTGCATGCAATCTAACCTGATTTCAGAGCTCATCTACTTTGATTTTAAGTAAAAACACCTTTTTATCATCATGAATCATCTTCTTCACTTCATGTTCTTCATGTAAATCGTATGTCCGTATGGAGTTTCCTTTAGATACCCGGTACGCACCCAATAATTGCGTTTTTCCTTCTTTTAATGCGATCTTTTCCTCCTCAATGGCATAGTCCCATCCAGTAAACACACCCACAGAACGTATATTTTCTATTTCTTGTGGAGTTATATTAACATTTGGTGCATAAAGAAAACCTAAAGGCGCATCATCCGTATGTATGATTCCAAATCCAATATCTCCTTCCTGTACTTTACCAGGGCCTCTACCATAAGAGAGTTCCAAAAGCGGTTGAGTGTCTTTTTTGCCATTTTCGTACTTCTCTATCCAAATAGTCACCCAAGTCTTATCTGCATGATTTAATGTTAAATCAAATTCAAACAGTTCCCCTATATTCAATTCTTTAAACGTATTTGCATGTTCAGAATCGGAAGCTCTTGAAATCGTGGCTAGACTGTCTTTATGATTGCAGCCAGAAAGTACGATCAAGAGTAGTATGCAGGAAACGAAGAAGCCCTTTTTCAAAGAATGTCCTCCAGTCTTTATGGTCGTTTTACCAAGAAAACTCGAATTTGTTGACCATCTTGCCATTTTGTTCATCAGTTACTTGTACGTAATACAATAGATAGATTGTACTTCTCCGAATCTGTGGACAGTTTCCCTTTTTCCTACTTTTAAAGAAATATAAATCTCTCCCAGAAAGTTTTTTAATAGAATATTAGTTTGACTAAGGAATATATTCGGGATGTAAAATTCAAAACCCTTCTTCCAATCCATTACCGTCAATACAATTATTATGGATGTGGTGAGGAAGAAGGAGGAGATAACAGGTTAGATACAGAAATATATGAATATAGAAATAGTGAAAGGAATAGGGGGAAAAACGATGTCTTACGAGGAAAACGGATTAATGATTCGGCCCATTAATGAGGAAGATATACATCGACTATGGGAGTTAATCTATAAGGATGAATCTCCTGAGTGGAAAAAATGGGATGCTCCTTACTTTGAACATAAACCTATACCATTTGATGAATTTGTATCCCAAAAAGAAAACTATGTGGATCAAGATAATCGGTGGGCAATCGAAGTGAATGGAGAGGTGGTTGGAACAGTTAGTTACTATTGGGAGCATGAACCATCTTATTGGCTTGAGATGGGGATAGTCATTTACACTCCAGATTTATGGAGTGGTGGTTATGGCACTATAGCTCTTCGTCTATGGATTGACCACTTGTTTCAAACTTTACCATTGGTCCGGGTAGGATATACAACTTGGTCTGGAAATGAACGTATGATTAAACTCGGTGAGAAGCTAGGGATGACCATGGAAGCAAGACTTAGAAAATGTAGGTTATATAATGGGGAATTTTACGACTCGATCCGAATGGGAATTTTGAGAGAGGAATGGGAAGTGAATTCTTAATGGAACACTAGTTATTGATCAAGGCTGTATGGACAAGTGAATGGAAAAAATAGTACAAGGATTATTGATTAGGGTATGAAGTATGTTGTAAGGTATGTTGTGGAACTAGAAGACGGTACTTTTGCTTTGTGCGGCTAACCAATAAAATAAATTAATATTTTTCTCAAAAGACTTGTCCTTTTTTTCAGCAGAATAAAGTTAATCTACGATGAAACGTTTCAATTCATACTTTGAACATTTGAAGGATCACTGGTGTTCCTTTAGTTGGCACGTCTTCTGTTTTCAACATAATTACTCCACTCTGTACCTCGTAGTTTTCCTTAGGTTGCAATACTCCGTTTATAAAAAGATTCATGTAGGATACCTTGCAAGGATCTAATATAACTTGCTTTCCTAATTCTTTGATTCCATCTTCTTCTTTATAAATTCTGCAATGTCCATTTGAAATTGTATAATACTCAAACACTTCCACTTTTTTAGGAAGGCGATAACGAACCTCTTTTGAAGGTATCATTGGGATTGTTAGAAGTGGCTTAGTTAAATTATTTTTACAAGTATTCTTTTCATTCTTCATTTTTTATTCGCCCCTAACCCTTTCTACATATCACCATTCAACATTTTATAAATAAGTTCTTCAAAATGTGCTTGATCTATGATTTTCTATCATGAATGTCTATACAAACAAAAACAAACTACATAAAATAATTAAAACGTAGAAAGGGGGGGTTAGATTGCCTCTTAAAATAATGAAACTTGCGATTACTGCAAATTCAACTGTTAACACGTCCCCAACTGTTGAAAGGTTCTTTAACGAAGTTGCTGCTACTGTAACAGGTGCAGGGTCTTTAACAATTGCTGTTGGGGACTTCTGGACTGATACGGGAGCAAATGCTACTACTCTTCCAGCTTTAGCAGCAGATAATAGTTACTTTAATGTTTATGTTAACGGTGCACTACAGATGGAAGATTTATTAGCCTATACTCCTGGAGGTACAGGAGTAGGACAATTAGTAATAACTGTTCCTGCCGGATCAACAATTGAACAAAATACTCCTATTGTTTTAGCTATTACAAATTTTGCCCCAACAAGCGATACAACTATTATTACGTAATCCCATTGGAGGCTTCTGAAGATATTTTATTCAGGGGTCTTTAATCGTTCCTTCGCAGTATGTGTCGAATGTACAGTACTTATCCTGTAATTCAGTAGCAACTTTCTTAATTTTTAGCCTCTGTTAAATTTTAATGTTGATTTTTCAATATAAAAATGGGAAACGCTTCCTTAGGGCGTTTTCTTTAAACAAAATTCAGTTAAATACCTTATCAATTTCAGGTCTGTCTTAGTCTAAAATCCAGTCATTGTATCTATTATAGATATCTATTATTGTAGCAGGTGAAGTTGCCAACAAATCGCAACCTCTGTCATCGTAAACATGAAAGATGGTTTTCCTATTGATGTTGATAAAGTAAATTCTATGGAAAATACTCGGTTTTAAAATCTAAGTCTTGATTACAAATTGCATTTAACAATGGAACATATTTAACTATTTATTCGTACTGTTCATGAATTTTCTCTTGAAACCATTTAAAAAACGAAAATCATTTTCAAAAATATGGTATATTCTAAATGAGAAATACTTATGAAAATATTAAGGATGGTTTTTATGGTAATTAACATAGCACTTCGTTTTATTTTAGAAGTATGTGCCTTAGTTTTTTTTACTTATTGGGGCTTTCAAAGTAGTCAAGGTATTCTAAAGAAGTTGGTATTAGGTATAGGCTCACCTATGCTTATAGCAATTATATGGGGCGTGTTTGGTTCCCCAGCTGCCCCAATACCAGCCCAAGTATTTCTTCGAATATTACTGGAATTATTAATTTTTGGTTTAGCAACATTAGCTTTATATTCTTCCGGAAAACCAACTCTAGCAATTATTTACGCAATTATAGTGGTGATAAATCTTATTCTGTTATACATATGGGATCAATAATAAAATCTACTTTGTCGCCTGGGAGACCAGACAGCAATTACACATATCTTTTGGGAATTTATTTTCTTCTCTTTTACTGCACTGTTTGTGTCAACTATAAGATATTTTTCTAGTACTAACATGGGCATTGGTTGATAAACAGAGATGTCTTTCAGGCAGCTTTTTCGGGCAGTATTTCATTAAGGAGCCTTGAATATAACCTAGGACTCTCTGTAACCATATCGTAAAATGTACTTGATAAGCAGATAAGCCGAAATAAAAGCCTGAGATACTTCTATCAGGCTCCACTTCGGTCACTTCATATGCTATGATTCAGTATTGTGAATGGTTTTACAGTGCTTCAGTCTCTTGGTTTGAGCGTTTATTTCCCTTATAGATGAAATAAAGGGCAATAAGCATAAATAGTAATGCAAAGATACGTTTACTATCTAATTCTATGACTAAGCTATTGAACCAACCAAAATGATCAATAATTAAACCAATTACTAGTTGGCCAGCTATACCAGAAATGGTAGTCCCAATGACCCCGATTCTCGGTACGGCCATGACAGTCAGAAGTAGATACATCGTGCCTAAAAATGCGGCACTCAATTGCCATTTCGGTGCATCTAGTAGGGCAAGCACATTTCCCTTACCAAAAAATAAAATGAAAATCGTGAGAAACATGGTTCCAGTGAGAAAGGTCAAAAGAGTTGTTTCGAGTGTTCCAGCTTTTCGACTCAACGAGCCATTTACAGATGATTGAGCGCTTAATGTAATTCCGCCTAAAAATGTAAATAAAATCATAAATAATCCCATCGTTGTATACCTCCTAGTTGATTAATATAAGTGCAATGATCATGGAAATAACGGCAAAAATCTTTTCTTTATTAATTTTAGTTTTTTTACTACCTAGCCACCCAAAATGTTCAATGACCATACTCATGATTAATTGTCCGATAATTACCGCAACCATTGTGATACCAACACCTACGTGTGGCACACTTATAACAATGGAGGTTAAATAAACAACTCCCAAGACACCACCAAGTAACGACCATTTAGGTGCTTCAAATGTATAGGAAATCCGCCCTTTACCAAAAAATAGCCACAATAACCCCATGATTAAAGAGCCCATAAAGAAGTTATAAAAACTTGTTTCTAATTGTCCAACCGTCTTTCCTAATTCAGCATAGATCGCTCCTTCAAAGCTAAGTGCTGCTCCAGCTAACAGAGCTAGTATATAAGATATAAAGCGCATAGAAAGTTTCTCCTCTTTTATATATTTGTTTATCTAGAAAAATAGATATAATAAAGCGAAAAAAAACAGAAATCAAAATAATTAGATCTCCGTTCTAAAATAATTCCCCATTTGTTGAATGAATTCTTCATTCCGCCTATAGTATGTCCATTGACCATGACGAATCGATTCAAGAAGACCAGCTTTTTGCATCATGTTTAAGTAGCTAGAAACCGTTGATTGAGAAACCTTGGCTTTTTCCTGAATATCCCCAACACATACTCCACCTTTATAACTTACCTCCTTTGGTAGATGGGCACCTTGTTTCGGGAAATGCTTCTCGGGTTCCTTTAGCCACGCTAGAATGTGAAGTCTTGTTTCGTTTGATAACGCCTTGAATACATCAATAGGTTCCATGTGTGTCATTCTATATCTAGATTTCCCGATATGTCAAACTAGAAGAAAAAAATACTCTTATTATAACTATAATCTGTTTTATTTTAAAAAGGTTTATATTGGAAATGAATCCATAAAGGTGAAACCTATGCCTAAACTTTTCGTAAAGTAAGTAAACATAAAATGAAAAGGGGTTGGGCTAATTAAATGTTAATGGAATTAAAGGATGCATTCTTTTTTTTATTGGATATTTTTAAAGGTGAACTTCCTGCACAGGATTTGTATTTACTCCTATTCATTTTGATTGTGACACCCATTGCCGAATCTATCCAAGAAAAAAGAAAACATTCAAGTAAAGGTAAAAGCACATTACTGATCTATTTAAAATGGATTCCTATCACATTTTTAGCTAGCTCCATTTATCTAACAGGTTTTTATTTTATTACCAATCTGTTTACAAAATCCTTTTTGACAGCAGAAGTGTTCCAGATGCAAGAAAATATCCGTTCCATGGCAATTATGTCTTTAACTATGTTGAGTATAGCTACTTTAATTATAGCTATCTGGAGGTTATATCCTTTTTTTATTGGAAAGAGGACCATTTTGATATTAATTATCAATGCACTAGTAATAGCCATAGGCGTATACGTCATTAATGGAACATGGTATGAGACTATCATAGTACCTTTATGGTTTTATGGATTAATAGGAGTAGTAAATACAGGGCTTATTAGTTTGATTCTGTTGGATGAGAAAGAAAAATTCAAAAGTAATCAATCCGATAATACACGTAGTAGAACGATTCTATGAAAAAGAAGGAAGATAAACATTGAGAAAAATAGTATTAATCTTATTCGTATCCATTCTTTTAACAGCTTGTAACTCTAATAAATCGGAATTAAGTATTAGCGAATTAGAAGTTGTACCAGATAAGGTACAAGATGCAATTGACTCTGAAAGTAGACTTCAGTTAATTAATGAAGGAGAAAAGACGGCTTATGTCGTTTTTCAGTCAAAAGGTAAAGTCATTACAGGGCTTGAGGAACAAGGGGATACATTAAAAATAAAGTTAAATGTACCGAAAGAAGATGATGATGTAGTCATTCAACATGTCTATAAATTAACGTTCAATGGTAAACCGAAAGAACTTCTTGTGTTAGTTAATGAAGAAACGATACCGTTTGATGTAGTTATAATTAATTGAAATATTTATAATGTAATTCATTTTATCGGAATTTATTTTTGGAATAGAGGGGATTTCATGCAGGATTTAAAAGAACTTTTATTGCTTGAGCGTACATACTTAGAAACGGTCTCACATCGAATGGATACTTCGTGGGGAACGTTATTTTATAATGAAAACCAACCAAATTATTATGACTCCAATCACGCTCACATTATCGATAAGTGTTTACATCCACAGTCAGTAGTAGATGAAGTCATCAGTTATTATCAATCTAAAAAGATTATACCTAGGTTCTATATCTATAATATTGAAGGCCAACAAAATCTCATCAATGAATTAAAAACAAGAAATTTTGGATATGAGGAATTGGTTAGTCCTATTCAATTGTGGAATAACCAAGTGATTAACATACAGAATAATAATAGAATTATGATTGAAATCGTTACAGCTGAAAATTATCAGGAAGCTGTAGAAGTGGAAAGTAGTATTACAGAGTTTGGAGGAAAAGAATCCATTGAGAAGGTCTTTAAAGAACAATTCAATCATCCTTCTTTTACACATTATCTTCTTCGGTACGATGGGATAGCCTGCTCAACGGCTTGCATTTTTGAAGATGGAGAACAAGCTCGAATGGAAAGTGTGGCTACATTGGAGGGATTTAGAGGGAAGGGCCTGATAGGTGAGTTGATACAATTTTTACAAAAAGAAGTGCAAAAGAGAGGGCTCAAAAAAATTTGGGTTTTCCCAATCAATGAATCCATAGAAAAAGTGTATGCGAAGTATGGATTTCAAACAGTGGCTAAATTAACGATGGGACACGCATTTCTAAGCGGGAAAAGTATTAGCGAGATCCGTGAATATGGTTTTAAAGTAATGAGTGAGTCAGACGGATGAGTCTTGCAGTCTATAAGATTGCTTTTCTTTATGCCAGTTTAAATGGGAGAGAGAGCTATTGAATGTAGATAAAGATTCTCTTGTAACTTTTATCATCATGTGGACAGTGCCTATTTTTATGGTAGCCAGAGCATACTGGAAGATGGATATGGACGATAAGAAATCAGTCATCTACGATTTCAGTTCAAGGCGTTTTATCACCACAATTGGCTTTATGGTAATGGCCTCCTTCTTGATGCATGTAGGGAATTTATTTTCCATAAGCACGATGAAAGTCATCGGTATTATTTTATTGATTTTGGGTGGGATTCTTTCCATTTTCTATACGTGGGTGGAAAGTAAAATGAAAAGTATATGCATACTTGTTTTATTATCAGTAATGATTTTCCTGAATGTCAGTTAGGATCTTCTTCATTGGCTGTTTTCGTAGGTCAAATTTATAAATGCTTATTTCAAAGGACTCTACAGAGGTTTAAGAATAAAAAAAACCTCGTTGTGAGGTCCATTCAAAAAGTTCTATTAGGAATTGATGAAAAGCTCATCTACTGTGGTATTCAATACAGTGGCTATGTCGAAAGCTAATTGTAAAGTGGGATCGTATTTGTCATTTTCTATGGCGTTAATGGTTTGTCTAGACACCTTACAGAGTTTAGCCAGTTCGTCTTGAGATAATTTAGCTGATTTTCTTAATGCCTTAATGTGGTTTTGCATTTAATCACCATACTTTTTCCTGTAAGTTAGTAATGTCAACAAATAGATAATTAGGATCAAGGTCAGAAACACCAATGGCGATATCCCATCTTGAGTATTCCCCAGGATCGTTCGATAAATGGACTCTGCAACGTCAATAATGAGCACAGCTGTGACTACAATAAATACATAGGATTGAGCTTTCGTGTTGATAAACTTCCTTCTTTCATCACCCTTTTTAGAAGATGATGCAACCAAAATCACAATTCCGCAAACTAACAATATGATTGAATACACAAGTTTAACCCAATCCATTTTAGTTTCCTCCTTATCAAAATGTAAAAAGAATTTGACACTTTTATTGTAGCACGGTCTTCAAGAATGTCAAAATGTTTTTACATTATTTGTGATTTCTTCAGAAACTATCATCCTCGAAATACCTAATCTCAAAAAGAGCTGCGAGTAATAGTCACTTTTATTGACTATCTCGCAGCTCTTTTCCATTTCATTATTTTGTTGAACTTTATTTTTCAATCATTAAGGTTTTGAATTAGGTTTTTGAAATCTGTAATTAATATCATGTTGAATAGTACCGTTTAAATTACTTTTAATATGTTCATGGGTTTCCTTGTTGATTTTGCCTTCATTGAGCTGTTTATCTAGTTGAGCAATCATCTCGTTTGATAAAAAATTAATTAAAGATTGTTTTGAAACGCCTTGATTTTCAGCAATTTCTGCCATAGACTTTCCTGCCTTGAATGAACTTGTATATTCTTGATCAGTTATGTTCAAAAAGCTATATAAACGATCGTAATTAGGTGTATATTCAAAAACAATCTTTTGATTTTGATTAGATAATGATTGAGCTTGTGCATTATTTGTAGTTGAGATAGTTAAGGAAAACAATAAAATAACAACACCTATTTTATATAACAACCGATAATCACTCCTTTTCATATATTTTTATCCTAATATTTTTTTTTATGTAAAGGGTTTTGAATCAGGAAAAGGAGAGAAAGAGTCTATCGTGTCTGTCAACAGTACCTGATCCGAAGGCGTCAACGGAACAAATCGATTCAACGAAAACTGAATTGTTCTTGTAAGATGTGCAAGTTTGAAAAGCATTATGGTATCCCGAAGAAGCAGACAAAGTCTAAACTGGATCTGATGACGATGGATGTTAGGGAGTATTTTGAAGGTGAATTTTAAAGTATTACATACTGAATGGAAGGCACCCTCTTAGGGCGCTCAGTTTGTCGACAAAAGGGCATCGACCTTTTTGAAAAAATTCCCTTAGATTAGTCATCCAACCTATACTCTTTTGCCCGCGAAATACTTCGAATATATAATAGATTTCACTTAATGAAAACGCAAAATGGATTGGAACGGAAGGTACGAGACTCCTGCGGGAAATGCGTGTCTAGGGGAGACACCGCAGGCGAAGCCGAGGAGGCTTCCCGACCGCCCGCGGAAAGCGAGTGCCTGAAGTGGAAATCAACGTTCACAATGACAAACACATTTTTCACCCGAGTTTGTCTACAGTCTAGGCAACCACTTAGGGTGCTTTTTTTGTTGATAGAGTATATGTCCGCTATATTAATAAGCTGCTTCCAATAGACAAAATGGACTGTAAGCGATAAAGCCTCAAACAGGATATTTGAGAATAAGTGAATTCTAATTTAGTATGAACGATACAGGGTTCTTTTGTAAGAATTAACGAGCTTTGGAAGTTCATAATAAAGGAGAGGTATTTGTTGAATCAATCTTTTCAAGAAGTGATACGCAATCGTAGTTCCATACGTCAATTTCTTTCTACACCCGTTGAAGAAGAAGTTCTTCGTGAAATTCTAGAGGATGCTCAAGCTACCCCATCGAATTGCAATACTCAGCCTTGGGATGTTCATATCGTTTCAGGTGCAAAGAAAGAAGAATTGAAGAAAGCCCTCTTACATACGAGAGAACAAGGGCAAATCACGCCTGATTTTACCTTTGATTTAAAAGATTATTATGGCCGCTATGCTGAACGACAAATAGAACAGGCCCAAACATATTATGGGGAATTGCAGATAGCTAGAGAAGATCATGAAGCTCGTCAAAATGAAGTGTTGCGCAACCTGACATTCTTCGATGCCCCGCATGTTGCGTTCCTATTCATGCCTTCATTTGGAGACAATGTACGTGTCGCTTCTGATATTGGCATGTATGCCCAGTCGTTCCTATTATCCTTGACAGCACGTGGGATAGGAAGTGTTCCACAGACCATCTTGGGATTTCACGCTGAAACGGTTCGCCAAGTATTAGGCGTATCCGATGACATGAAGTTATTGTTTGGCATTTCCTTTGGTTATCCTGATCAAGAAGCAAAAGTTAATAAGATTCGTGTGGGACGCGACCCTATTGAAACCAATGTAACGTTCCATACATGATCTAACCAGAAAAGGGCATAATCCAGTAGTATGGATTATGCCCTTTTAGACTTTATTTTCATGAATGCAAAAGAGATTTAAGGTAATCCACATGCTCCCGGTCTTTATCGAGGATTTTATGGACTAGATTCAGACTTTCTTCATCTAACTTATCTCTTACCAGCTTCTCAGACATTTTTATCCCGTATAGATTTTCCCCCTTGATCGCATGTTTTATGATTTCTTCCTCTGAATTGTAATTTTCCACTACATTTACAATGCCAGCTTCCATCTTACCGATTATGCCTTCACTCGTTACGGGTGTACCACCTAGTTTCTGAATTCTCTCTGAAATAAGGGTAGCATGATTTTTCTGGTCTTTTTGAATGGCAATAAACGAATCCTTCAATGTGGAATTTTGCAGTTTTTTAATAAAGCGTTCATAGGCGTGAATGCCCATGTATGAGCCCTGTAGGAATTTGTTCAGTGTCTTGATCGTAATTTCTTGATCCAATCCCATCACTCCCTTATATTATTCATTTTTATTATTCCATTTAAAGTAAGAAATATTACTTGGAGTATGTGGAAGGAGGATTACTCTTTGATTAGTAGAATAACTTACAGATAGAATGGGGGCTGACTGATGTCTATATTTATTGAAGAGTTGCAAAAAAGTGATGCGGAAAATTTGCTTGAATTTGAGCTTAGAAATAGAGTTTTCTTTGAAGAAACGGTACCCACTCGTGGAGATGAGTATTACATTCCAGAGATTTTCAACAAGAGGCTTGATGCTTTACTTGATGAACAACTTCAAGGAATATCGCGATTCTATTTAATTAAAGATAAAGAACATAGAATTGTAGGAAGAATAAACGTAGTTGATTATGATGAGAATCTAAAATCTTGTCATCTTGGTTACCGTATTGGTGAAGAGCATACTGGAAAAGGCATGGCCAGTAAGGCCTTAGCTTTATTAGTAGAATCCCATCTCGATCCAAAAATCGAGATCATCCAAGCAAAAACAACAACAAATAATATAGCTTCTCAAAAAGTGTTGGAGAAGAATGGATTTGAGAAGGTCGTTACTACTGGTGAGCCATTTGCGTTCAATGGACAAAAAGTAAACTTTATAAACTATACATGGACTAAGGAATAACAATAATAGAAGGAGGAATCCATATGGTGATGGAGGGAAGAAATGTGTATATAAGATCCATTAAAGATGATGATATGGCCAGTATTTATAGATCTTGTCAGGATGAAGAGTTTTTATATATGACCGGTACGAGTAAGTCATTTACTCTTGATGACATTATCAAAAGTTATCAACAGTTTAGCAGCGACCCCACACGGTATGATTTTGCCATTTGCCTATTGGAGAATGATGAAATCATAGGTGACCTAGCTCTCTTGGAGATTGATCAAGACAATAAAAAGGCAGGTTTTCGAATATCACTACATAGTAGAAATAACGTGAACAAAGGATATGGAACTGAAGCAACCCAACTTGCACAAACATTTGCTTTTGAGGAACTTACATTAAATCGTTTGCAAATAGAGGTATTCTCCCATAACATACGTGGGATAAAAGCATACGAAAAAGCAGGATTTAAAACAGAAGGGATACTGAGGCAATCCCTCTATTATAACGATACATACTCCGATGAAGTGATTATGGCCATGCTTCGAGAAGACTATTATAAGATTACATATATACAACAAGATCAATAATATGAAACCTTTGATTACCAATATATCTGACATTATGGGCATAGAATTTTTCCTAAAAAGAGGAGTGAATAAATGAAGACAAACGATGAAGCACTAAATGGTTCGTCACCTTGATCAATTTTAGTTTTATTAATCTTCTGGCTAAACGAATAGCATTCTTTAATGATGAAAATTGCAAACTGCATAGATTTATTGGGTTACTATAAAGTACTGTTCCCTTAACATTATAAAAACCCTGACAAAAAACTTAATCGAGTTTGTCAAGGTTAGTAAAGTTCGTTCATTAATTTACTCCATTAAAAAAGTACAACAATAAGAAAAATAAGAAAAGTACAAAGTAATAAGATTGTCTAGTTTTTTTGCTTTTTTGTTTTTTTTCAATAATTTGATATAAACATAACACAATCACTGCACTAATTAGAAAACCTTGTAATAATATCATATAAATAATCTGTCCTTTATTTTAATAGATTATAAGCTTCTTTCATATCTGCTTTAGCTGAGTTACTTGCACTATATATTTGATATGCTGCAATACCTGCAGAAAACCCCTCATCCCAAAAGAATCCGAAAAGAAAGAACAGAAAGCGAACCAACTGGCACATCATTTTAGTGAAAAAAGGAAAGGCATCGCCGCCCTACCCGATTCTTTATATGTAGCTATTAATTCCATACAAGGGGGGGACGGCCAACAATCCCTCTCTTTGTATGAATGGGCAATTCCTCACTATTGAGAAGTCACCGTTACAGATTAATCTTCTGAAGTATACTCCAGTATATCTCCAGGCTGGCATTCCAAGGCTGCACAAATCGCATCCAGTGTTGAAAATCTAATCGCTTTTGCTTTTTCGGTTTTGAGGATGGATAGATTGCTTTTGGTTACGCCGACTTTATCGGCTAGTTCATTTAATGACATTTTTCTTTTGGCCATCATGACGTCTAAATGTATTCGGATCATCGTGACCTCCTATATGGTAAGTTCGTTTTCCTTTGCGATTTTGATGGCTTTATTAAAGAAAACGCCAAGCAAAAGAATGAAGATGGATGAATATAATAAAGGGGTATTTACTGAATAAACAATATCAAGATTTCCATGTGTCAGATGAATCCGTGGCGCCACTTTATTAGCTACATAGACTTTAGGGATATTACTAACTAAAGAGCTGATTAACATAATCGTTCCAATCGTGAAAATGGCTTTTGCATTACTTCTGACAAATAACTGTCCATTCCCCGTATTTCTAAATAAAACCTTGAAATTCCAAAACATAACCGCAGAAAATACTCCGCCAATCCCGAATAAAATACCCTTCATCAAAGCAAGATATGGGCTAACCTCCGTTAAATGAAAATCAAAAACGCCTATATGCATTTGAAGATTACCTTTTTCCTGTAAAATGCTAGAATCAATGCTGACAACTGATATAGCCGCTATTACTAGAAATAGAATGACGACGGTAATCCAAAATAACATGTTCATCACAAAAGAAAGAATAAGATACATATTTGTTTTCTTCATAAAGTAACCTCCTAATGATTTCTAGTCATAATTTACCATGATAGGAAGTTAAAAACAATAATTATTTATTGTTTATCGATAAAAAATTATTGTTTACTATACTTGTCTGTGAATTTTCTCCCATTCTTTCTATGATTCTAGCCATTTTCATTAAGTATTTTACTTATAGGGGATATCATTGTAAAATTTAAACAAGTGAAATAATTATTATATTCGTGATAACCAAGGGGGGCGACCATATGAAAAAAGGAAAAGTGATGAACTCATTTTTGGAAGCGGTTTCAGATATCGAGGATGGTTCGGTTATAATCGTGGGTGGCTTCGGACTTTCGGGCATTCCGGAGTATGCCATCCAGGCTCTGAAGGAGCAGGGAACGAAAGATTTGACGGTTGTCAGTAACAATTGTGGCGTCGATGACTGGGGTCTTGGGCTGTTGCTTCAGAATAAGCAGATCAAGAAGATGGTGTCCTCTTATGTGGGGGAAAATAAAATATTTGAACAGCAGTATTTGAGCGGGGAGTTGGAAGTGGAATTGACGCCCCAAGGCACATTGGCTGAGCGGATTCGGGCTGGAGGAGCGGGCATTCCCGGTTTTTATACAGCTACGGGCGTCGGCACACCCATTGAAGAAGGCAAGGAAACGAAGGTGTTTGATGGCAAGAAATATCTATTAGAAAGAGGAATTGTCGGGGACTTCGCCCTAGTGAAGGCATGGAAAGCCGATACGCTCGGGAATCTTGTGTACCGCAAGACAGCACGAAACTTTAATCCACTTGCGGCAGCGGCCGGAAAGATCACGATTGCGGAAGTGGAAGAAATCGTCGAGCCAGGTGAGTTGGACCCGGATGAAATTCATACACCAGGCATTTATGTGCAGCGGATCTTGCTTGGGACGAATTATGAAAAACGAATCGAACGGCGGACGGTTGCACAAGGATAAATTATAGGGAATGGGGTGTTGATAATGAAGGATACACGTATGGTTATCGTAAAAAGGGCGGTTATGGAAATAGAAGATGGCATGAATGTCAATCTGGGCATTGGTATGCCGACACTCATTGCCAATGAGATTCCGGATGATTTCAATGTTTTGCTTCAATCGGAGAACGGCTTGCTTGGCATTGGTCCGTATCCAGTCGAAGGGGAAGTGGACCCGGATCTGATCAATGCGGGGAAAGAAACGGTCACGGCCGTTCCGGGATCGACCTTTTTTGATAGTGCAGAGTCGTTTGCCATGATTCGCGGCGGCCATATCGACCTTGCTATTCTTGGGGGAATGGAAGTGTCTGAGACGGGGGACTTGGCCAACTGGATGATTCCCGGGAAAATGGTCAAAGGAATGGGCGGAGCGATGGACCTCGTTAACGGGGCCAATCGGGTAGTCGTGATCATGGAGCATGTGAACAAACACGGAGAGTCGAAGATTAAAAGAGCATGCACCCTGCCCTTGACTGGACAAAAGGTGGTACACCGATTAATTACCGATCTTGCCGTGTTTGATTTTACCCCTGAGGGAATGGTGCTGATCGAGATGCAAGGAGATGTTTCCATAGAAGACGTGCAAGAGAAGACGGAAGCCCATTTTACTGTCTCGCCGGAATGTTTGGCTAGAAACTAAAAGGTTGGTGTTGTAGCTCCATCCTAATTTTCTCTTTGCACGATAAAGGGAAGATTAGGATTTTGCGTTGTAGGAAGGATCTTCTGACCGCCCCACCCAGTCTTGATGCAAAGATTGGAGTGGAAGGTGTGAAGACTCCTGCGGGAGGTGAGGGTCAGGTGAGACACCACAAGAGCGCGAGCGCTGTGGGGGCTCACCGCCCGCCCGCGGAAAGCGAAACACCGGGAACGGAAATCGACCCCCTTTTTGATTGTCAAGCAGGTTTTAACTCCCGCCCCACCCAGTCTTGATGCAAAGATTGCAGTGGAAGGGTTGAAGGCTCCTGCGGGAGGTGAGGGTCAGGTGAGACACCACAAGAGCGTGAGCGTTGGGGGCTCACCGCCCGCCCGCGGAAATCGAAAGACCTGGAATGGAAATCGACACCCTATTGAAAAAGAGGACCGCAATGAATGATTGCCATCCCTTTTTATCACTAAGGTCAAAAAAACCGCAATCTATACGAAAACAGCTTGTACGAAACATTTGCACGGAAGATAGATCTATGATATTATTATCTCGAATTAAAAATATTTTAAATAAGAACAACCATTATTTTTTATATAATATCTCGAATTAAAGATAAAATTTTTACGATGAAAAGGGGAGAAAGCTGATGAATCACATTAAAGGAATTCACCATGTAACAGCCATTACAAGCAGTGCAGAAAAAAACTATGAGTTTTTCACATTCGTACTTGGCATGCGTTTGGTCAAGAAGACGGTGAACCAAGATGATATTCAAACGTACCACTTATTCTTCGCCGATGATAAAGGAAGTGCCGGGACGGACATGACATTCTTCGATTTTCCGGGCATTCCAAAAGGGACGCATGGTACCAATGAGATTTTCAAAACGGGATTCCGCGTTCCGACAGATGCTGCCCTTGATTATTGGGTCAAGCGCTTTGACAAGCTACAGGTGAAACATACAGGCATTCAGGATCTTTTCGGGAAAAAGTCTTTATCATTCGTGGATTTCGACGACCAACAGTATCAATTAGTCTCAGACGAGTTGAATGAGGGAGTGGCTTCTGGAACACCATGGCAAAAGGGGCCGATTCCACTCGAGTTTGCGATTACAGGATTGGGACCGATTCATGTCCGGGTTGACCAATTTGACTATTTTAAAGAAGTGCTGGAGAAAGTCATGGCATTCCGTGAAATCGCCAAAGAAGGAACCTATCATTTATTTGAAGTCGGTGAAGGCGGGAATGGGGCACAAGTCATCGTCGAGCATAATACGTTCTTGCCACGTGGACGCCAAGGCTTCGGTACGGTGCACCATGCAGCCTTCCGGGTGGAAGATACGAGCGTGTTGAAGGAATGGATCGATCGTATGGAAAGTTTCGGATTCGGTACTTCCGGCTATGTGGACCGTTTCTTCTTTGAATCGCTTTATGCACGGGTCGCACCTGGCATATTGTTTGAATGGGCTACGGACGGTCCAGGGTTCATGGGCGATGAGCCATATGAAACAGTGGGTGAAATCCTTTCCTTGCCTCCGTTCTTGGAGCCGAAGCGTGAACAAATCGAGAAGATGGTCCGCCCAATCGATACGGTTCGCAGTACGATGAAGATGGAGAAAGAGTACTTGTAAGCAGTTCTGTTCACACCATGTGCATGGAGTACGTGTACATGGTGTGTTTTAAAAAAGAAGAATGTTGAGCAAATGGGTTAAATCAGTTTGTTTGAACTATGTGCTCAGTATTCATCTAAAATAGGGAGGAAATGAAGATGAAAAAACAGACGGCAGGGATTCACCATATAAGCGCCATTGTCGGCCATCCGCAGGAAAATATAGATTTTTATTCAGGTGTACTGGGCTTACGCTTGGTGAAGCAAACGGTAAACTTCGATGACCCGAGCACGTATCATTTATACTTCGCTGACGGAGGGGGAAATCCGGGGACCATCATTACCTTTTTCCCTTGGCCCAATGCTCGTAAGGGGCGGATTGGCGATGGACAAGTGGGTGTGACGTCATACGTCGTGCCAACAGGGGCCCTTGATTTTTGGGAAAAACGGTTACGGAAATATGATGTGGAGTTTGAGAAAGTGACGCGCTTTGGCGAAACGTTTTTACAATTTGACGATCCACATGGGCTTCACCTTGAACTCGTCGCTCGTGAAGCGGGCGAAGGGAATGCATGGGCAGTCGATGATGTGACGAGGGAAGTGGCGATAAAGGGATTCGGAGGCGCGACCCTTTATTCAAGTGCACCGGATGAAACGGCCGCTACATTAACGGATGTGTTAGGTCTGGAAATGATGGGTGTTGAAGGCGATTATACACGGTTCAAAGCTTCAGCTGATATCGGCAATATCATCGATTTGAAAATGGTCACAGGAAACCGAGGTACAATAGGTGCCGGTACCGTGCACCATATCGCATGGCGTGCGAACGACAAAGCCGACCACTTGGAATGGCAAGAATATGCAATGAATCATGGACAGCACGTGACCGAAGTGAAGGACCGCAACTATTTCGATGCAATTTATTTCCGTGAATCAGGAAAGATTCTATTCGAAATCGCGACCGACCCGCCAGGTTTCGCGATTGACGAAAGTCCTGAAACGATGGGGACGAAACTTATGTTGCCGCCACAATTCGAGCAACAACGTGAGGATCTCGTACAATCATTGATTCCCATTCAAGTACCACCCAATAAAATGAAATGATAAGGAAAGGGAGAATATAGAATGAAGCATATCTTTAAACCAGGAACGAATCCGAATAAACCAGTCTTACTGCTTTTACATGGAACGGGCGGGAATGAAAATGACTTGCTTCCGCTAGCTGACATCGTCGATCCAGAAGCTTCTATACTAAGTGTAAGAGGGAATGTATCGGAAAACGGGATGCCCCGATTCTTTAGACGTTTGGCGGAGGGGATTTTTGACGAAGAGGATTTGATTTTCCGTACGAATGAACTGAATCGCTTCCTCGATGAAGCGTCCACTACCTATGACTTTGATCGTCAAAATATCATTGCAATCGGCTATTCTAATGGAGCGAATATCGCAGCGAGCTTATTATTTCACTTTAAAGACGCCTTGAAGGGAGCAATTTTACATCATCCGATGGTGCCAAGACGTGGAATCGCTTTACCTGATTTAACAGGTACGAACGTCTTCATCGCAGCCGGAGTCAATGACCCGATTTGTCCACAGCAAGAATCCATCGACCTTAAAGAATTACTAGAAGCGGCACATGCCTCGGTCGATGTACAATGGGAGAACCATGGACATCAATTAACGATGAATGAAGTGAATGCCGCGAAACAGTGGTATCAAGAAAAATATTAATCAATCAAGAAATCCACCTACGATTTGTATGGTGGATTTTTTGTGTTTGGCCTATTATTGCCCTCTATCCCTATCTGAAATTATATGCGGAGAGGGTATAAAGTCTTAGTGATATTCGTGGATGAGTGAGTATTATATCCTGGTCAATCGGGTAATTAGCATATTTATCCCTATTTATCTCCCTGACTATCTTCCTTATAATTATATAATATGAAAAATATACCAATATTAATGAGGTGTTTCTTTTGGAGATAGAACAGGAGAAAGCTCAGATTTATTTTTTACAAAGCACCGTCCCCCTTTTCCTACAGAGGGATGAGCCGTTATGACGATCTTTGAAGCGAAGCCATTGAAGTCGGCGGTCAAGTCACGGGCCAAGCAATATGAAGAGCTATTGGGGCAAGTAGAGACACTGAAAAAGGAATTCCAGGGAATCGTCGACTTGGATGAAGAACTGGCCGGATCCGGGGCTACAGCCATCAAGAACTTTTACCGGGCACAAGTAGAGGTGGCCAATGCCTGGATCGAATTATTCACTACACAGATCAGCTTTTTAAAAGGCATTCCGGCGATTTTGGAAGATGCAGACTTATCCGGCGAGACTGTGGTCGAGGTGCCCTTTTTAGAAGGAGAAGTGACCCATGGCCTCACCAATGCCAAATCCATGGTGAACCAGCAGTCCACCGATCTCCAAAAGATTTTTCAGACCATTGATGATATCCTTCCACTAAAGGTGTTCGATCAAGAGGATTTTCATGAGAAAATAGAAAAGGCGGAAAAAGAAAAGAACGATACCATCAAGAAAGTGCAGGAAGTAGATCATAAATTAGTAGAAGAATACCAAGTGAGCGAAGCACAGGAAAGCGTTGCTGTTAGCCTTTTCCAAGCCTTACTTGAAGCCACGAGTCAGGATGGCACCGTTTCCCCGATGAACTTCAACCAAAGCGCCTTTCAAGCGAGTGAAGCTTATCAAGTGAAGGATGAAGTGGCCGAGAACATGCAAGGATACCGGGACTTCAAGAAGCAAGAAGAAGAAGCGCGGAAACTCGAAAAGGAAATGGAAGAACTCGAGAAACGCCCATGGTATGAAAAAGCTTGGGATGCGACAAAAACCTTTACAGGGGAAATCACGGGGTATTATGATTCAGTAAGAGCGACAACGGGAGTCGATCCCGTCACAGGCCGTAAACTCTCCGAAGCCGAACGAATCGCCGCGGGTGCGATGGCCGCTGCCGGATTTATCCCCATCGTTGGTTGGGCTGGGCGTGCTATCAAAGGCGGAAGTGCGATTTATAAAACAGCCAAAACAATGAATGCTGCAGAGCATGCAATGAGTGCCTATAAAACAGCTGATTCAATGAAATGGATGGCTCAAGCCGAAAAAGGACTCTATGGTCTAACCAGTGCGAACGAAGCAAATGGCTATTTAACCGGAAAGGACCTCTTAGGCAATGAATATTCCGGAGGAGAAGAAGGTTTCACCCTCGCAGGTATAATTGGCCTGGGCAGTGTCATGAAGAATGGTAAAGGAATTAATGCCAGTATTGGGAGTACAAGTAATCCTCCAGGTAGAAATGGTGCATTTAATGAAGCGAAAAGAGATGCTAATATTCCAAGGTCTCAACAACCTGAAAAAATTGAAAGAGTGCCTATGCGTTCTGCAGAACATGAAGGCGGGCATGTCATCAAAGATAGCAAAGGAAAGGTTGTAATGACTAGAGAATACCATTATACAAATAACTCTGGGGAGAAGATAATAATTCAAGACCATAGAGCAGGTCATGTAAAAGGTGGGCAAGGACCGCATTATAATGTTAGACCTGCGGATAAACCTCGTACTGGAAAAGTAGAAGGTACAAAGGAACATTATCCCTTTAATTAAATTAGGTGGTGTAATTTATGTGGCATAAAGTTTTAGAAAGAAATCAATTTATTTCTAGTTTATATCATGAAGTTCCTAAGCTTATCGATGTACGTATCGTTGGTATTAAGATAACCGATGAAGGTAGAAGAGTATCACTACATTTCAATATGCCAAAATTTGCAGATAATCCTCCTGCAAAATGGAGAAAATCAGGCTATAATGCTGTGTTTGTAGAACTTGATTTTTTTGATATACAAGAGTTGAAAGTGAGTTATAGTAAGGAAAACTTGATGGGGAATATTACTCTTGAAAAAAATGAACAAGATAAATTCAAAGTTCATATCACTGGCGCAGTGAATATGGAATTGGTGGCGGATATTGGTATCATTCAAACGGTAAGTGGTTACATAGATAATTTACAGGGTGAAAACACTTACTAATAGGATAGAATAAAGTTTGTGTAGCTTAGAGACCTAGATTGAGGATAGCAAAAAAGATTCGTAAGACCATTGGTGAAAATATTCCAGTGATTAATCCAGCATAGTGGGAAGTGAGAATTTATATGGAATATACGGCTCTTGTTAAAAGGCTAGACCCACAAATTGAGGAAGAAGTGACAATTGAGATTGAGGGTATTGAATTTACAGGATTCGCTTTTATTTGTCCTTATAAAATTGAAGTAGGAAAAAGTTATCCTGTATCAATAGGGTTTACAATCTTAAATGAGTTAATAATTCGTGAAATCCAGGGAGAGAAGAAAGAAATAGAACGTATTGGTTTGGGTTATGAGTATTATATAAGAGGTTTGTTACATGAGGATAAAGTTGATGCGGTATTAGATTTTACTGACGACGATGAGTATTTCTCAGAGTATCCTGAATTGATAGATAAATATATTGAAATAAAAGTTGACAGAATAAGTATAGAATTTTTAAGGACAACTACTGATTAAAAGGAGAAGAAATTTAATTTTATATAGCATCATTACTCACAATAATCATATAGCTAGCTTGAAAACACTTGATTGCCATTTCAGGCATCAAGTGTTT
The DNA here is from genome assembly GCF_044761665.1 of Peribacillus sp. NPDC097295. NCBI lineage: Bacteria > Bacillati > Bacillota > Bacilli > Caryophanales > Bacillaceae > Peribacillus > Peribacillus sp. NPDC097295. The sequence goes on along the minus strand of NZ_JBIWCW010000001.1, from coordinate 457,213 downwards.
TTTAATGAGTTAGACAATATAAAATGCTTATGAAATTCATAACTCATGATGATTGTACCTTCAAGGCATTCCGTTATAACACTTGCAGTTAACTTTCTGAAGCCGAACGAATCGCCGCGGGTGCGATGGCCGCTGCCGGATTCATCCCCATCGTCGGCTGGGCAGGGCGTGCTGTCAAAGGCGGAAGTGCGATTTATAAAACAGCCAAAGGATTCAACGCTGCAGACCATGCATTGGATGCCTATAAATCAAGCAAAGGCCTGGATGTCCTCAAACAAACTGAATACGGTCTATATGGATTAACCACCGCCAACGGACTCAACGAAGCCGTCACCGGCAAGGACATGTTTGGCTTGAATACTCAAGAGGTGAGATGTTATGTTGTCTTCTAACAAACTAAAAGAACCAGTTTTTCAGTTCTTGGCCGGAACTTTTCATCAAGATATTGATTCTCCAGAAGTGGCATTACAAGAATTATTAACAGAAGAAAGTATAGAATATCTAGAATCTGCTGTTGTCTTTTTAACAGATTTTATTAGAAGTAGTAAGTATTCAGATATTCAAAAGAATGAATATATTCAAAGTTGTGCAGATGGTGTATACTTTCCTGCTCTTGATTTACAACCACTTCAGTGGCTCTATCAAGTAATTGAACAAATAAAAGAAGCTGTTAAAGAAAAATAACAACTATATCCCGGATAACGGACACTAATAAAAAAGTGCCTAGTTGTTCGGGATTTTCTATATCGAAAGAGAACTCTTTATAAATTAATTTATATACGAAAAGTGGGCGCAAATAAAAAAAATCTCATTATCATATCCATTCGATCTTTCTAAACTTTTAATGCCGAACGAATAGCAGGAGCAGCGAAGGTCGCAGACAAAATGGCAAACGGCACAAAGTTCATCCCCTACAGCAAAGAATATGTACAAAATCAAGTCCAGAAAGCTAAAAGGCCAATCAAGGATATGGGCAAGGCCATCGGGAAAGTGGAAGTGCCAACAGGAGTTAAGGTTAGGGCAGTAGCGGATACGACTGGAAATACTTATAAATCTATTGGGTTGGATAAGACGACGATAAAGGATCTTGCGCAGAAGATAACGGCGAAGAATCGTTCTTCTGTAAACCAAAAAAGGGCTGATGAAGCTATGGTTGAAGCAATTAAAAAACTACCATCCTATACCAGAAAGCCTAACCAACCTAGAAATTATAAAAATAAGGAACGTAATGAAGACGGTACTACATTATATACTTTTATTTCAACCAAAAATGGGAAAGAATATGAAGTTATTTATGACAAAGTTGGCTTTCCAATCTTTAATTCCAAATATGATGTTTTCTTACCAGAAAAATATTTTTTAGATACAGATGCAGTTCAGTTTGATTATTTGTCTAAAACCTTATCTGAAGAAGTTACTAAGAATCCTGAATTAGCAAAAAAATTCACGATGGAAGAATTAGAGTTTATAAAAGAAGGTAGAGTTCCAAAAACACTGACTTGGCATCATCATCAGGAATCAGGCAGAATGCAAGTCGTCGATTATTTTGAACACCAAGCGTCTGGACATACTGGTGGAAGAGCTATATGGGGCGGTGGTGAGTCAGGTAGAAAGGGAATTATAAAAAAAGAGATTTTGGAGAGTGTTACATGGGAGTGAAAAAGTGGTTGTTTGTAGAGGATGAAAAGCCTGTTGAGAGTGTGATTGCTTTGGTTGAAAAAGCTTTTGGGATAGAGTATCCTGAAGATTACAAAAAGTGTATTATGAAATATAATGGAGGGTTTCCACATCCTAATATCTTCAATTTTAAGGATGGGAGACAGGGAGTATTTAATGATTTGATTAGTTTTACGGATAAGGATTTAAAAATAGAAATGTTTTATGAACAATTCTCTAATCCAGTGTTAAAAGGAATTGTACCTTTTGCTAGAGATCCATTTGGAAACTACTTATGCTTTGATTTTCAGGAAAATTATTCTTCCCCTAAAATAGTCTTTCTCAATCATGAGGAAGAAGGCGAAGTCGCATTATCTATTATCTGTGATACATTTAGTGATTTGATAAATGAATTGTATTCTTTAGAAGATATAAAATAGAAAAGAGGGAGTATATGGAATATAATTTTGAATTCACTTATAGGAAAATAACCATAAATGAAATTGAAAACTTCGAAAAGAAATTCAATATAGTATTACCGAAGGAATTCAGTAGATTTCTATTATCTAATAACGGTGGCAAAGCAAAAAATAGAAGATTTCAAACAAAAGATTTAAAGATTACTTCTTCAATTATGTTGTTTTTCCCCTTATCAGATGAAATAGATGAAAATCTAGAAAATAACTTTATTAAATATAACGAGAAAAAAATAGTACCTGCGAATTTTCTTCCTATAGGTTTAGACCCTGCCAACAGTTTAATCTGTTTATCTATAGATGGAGAACAAAAAGGTAAAGTATATTTTTGTGATATGGATTATTATGAAGAAGATAATGAGTTGAAAGAGGAATTTATTAAACCAATATCAGATAGTTTCAAAGAGTTTATGGATAACTTATTTGTTACAAAATAAAAGAAGTTTAATACTTAAAAAACGTCCTAAAAGATCCGCTGAAATAGGGAAGGAATCAGATATTACTTCGTTAACCATCTAACCCTTAACACAAAATAACAACATCTAAAAAATATCTTAAGAGAGATTTAAACCTTGATGACTAGTCGTTATTCAAGGTTTTTTTATCTATTTCTATTCAATATCTATAACCTATCTGGCCGAACGAATCGCTGCAGCTGCGATGGCCGCCGCCGGATTCATTCCGGTCGTCGGTTGGGCAGGTCGGGCTGTCAAAGGCGGAAATGCCGTTTGCAAAACCGTGAAGGGACTCAACGCGCTGGATGCCTATAAATCTACAAAAGCCATGGACATCCTCAAGCAAACCGAAACCGGCCTCTATGGACTATCTGCCAACGGACTCGGCGAAGCCGTTACCGGCAAAGACATGTTTGGCAACGAACTCACGGAAGAACAGAGCCAAACCAGCCTGATGACTGCCCTTGGTATTACCGGTATAGCCGGCGCAGCGAAGGTCGCAGACAAAATGGCAAACGGGACAAAGTTCATCCCCAACAGCAAGGAATTTGTACAAAATCAAGTCCAGAAAGCCAAAGACTCGATCAAGGATATGGGCAAGGCCATCGGGAAAGTGGAAGTGCCAACTAGAGTTAAGGTTAGGGCAGTAGCGGATACGAGTGGAAATACTTATAAATCTATTGGTGTGGATAAGACTTCGATAAAGGATCTTGCGCAGAAGATTACGACGAAGCGTGAGGGTAGTAAGGGGATAGAAAAAGGAAAAAATATTAAGGACTATAAAAAGATATTCTTTAATGTAAGGGTATTGTGGTAGTTCATCTTGCTATAGAAAAACAGATGTTAAAAAGACATCCAAATTTATTTTCAACCTATTGATAGATCAGATTATAGGGGCTCAGGTTCAACGTTTGGACATAAACTAAGGCCTTATCCTGATGGAACAAAGGTTAAATATAAAATAACAGATGACTAATACTACAATTCTGATTATGAGAGGAGAAAAAAATGAGTACATTAAATAATGAACTTTGGGAAGAAATTTACGAGATGTTAGAAAAATCAAATAAAAAAATTGTAGTAAATATGAGTGATAAAGGGAAAGGCAAGAACACTTTAGATAGGCTACAAGTAACATCAAACTCGGTATTAGGTTCAATAGCATACAATACAACTGGAATTATAGTTGATAATTGGGTGAGAATACTAGGAGCGGATAGTGAGAAAAATAGGGGGCTACTTTCATACAATGAAATGAATGAGTTAGGTATTGCTAATAAAATTGAGAAAATGTTAATTATTGCGGATGATGTTGTTGGTGGAGTTTTTGCTTTGAATGCAGGCAGATTCTCCGAGGGAGTAGGAGATGTTTGGTATTTTGCTCCTGATACATTAGAATGGGAGTCATTAGAATTCAAGTATGCTGAATTTTTGGCGTGGGCTGTGAATGGAGACATACATGAATTTTATAGTGACATGAGATGGAAAGCATGGGAAAAAGATGTGAAGAATGTTCAATTTGACGAAGCTATACTCATTTACCCCTTTTTATGGTCAAATGAAGTACAGCTGGAAACCGCAGAAAAAAAAGTAGTTCCAGTAGATGAACTTTTAAATATTAATAAAGAATATAGTGAAAAATTTAAGTTGAACCTATAAAAAAATTAAAAATTGAATCGTCCAAACTAAGCTGTCCAGTTAAGTCTGGAGGTTCAGTTTTTAATTTATTGAGGAAAGATGCCGTTAAGTATAAGAAAACGATATAAGATACTCAATGATATTGCTTTTAGGCTGGGAGAAAATAATCAAGCTATCGGAAATATAAAATTATTCATAGAATTAGATACTTGTGACAGTTGTAGTAGAGTTATAGCAGATTTTTCTTAAATATAAAAATATTAAGTTAGAAATACTTCATAATAATGGTAATGGGGTTATAAAGTAATGGAGAGTAAAAAATGAAAGATTAGGAGTATGATGAATTGTTTGAGGCGATTCAAGAAACGTATGAAGAATTACTAGAAGAAGATAGAGGATACAGGTATGCTATCGCAAAACTGGCAGATGAATTTAATAACTTGGGTAAGGTAGAAGATGTAATTGTTGATACTGCTATTGGAGAAATTGCACTTAACCATGATAAGGTCTTTGTTGGGCGAATTGAGGGAATAATCAAAAGATTAGGTAATCCTTTAAACGCACACGGTGAATTAACCGAAGATGAAATTAGTAATTTATCGAACCGAATAAATAAAGTAATAGATGGTCTTAGAAATGTAGAAGTTGATTATAATTCATCCGCAGAATAGCGGGGATTAATAGGGAAGGTTATATATACCATAAATACTTATGATTTTTGTAACTGTTTTAGTTATATCGAAAATATAGGGTAAAGTGGCCCGCTATTAGATGACATAACACTTAAAACGTATTACTTTACAGGTAAGTTTAAAAAATAGTTTATTACTTAAACCTAAATATTTTCTACTGACTTACTTGGATAAAACTAAGAAAAGCACTTTATAGCCTTTTAGGCAACAAGTGCTTTAAAAGACATGTTCGGAAACGAACTCACTGAAGAACAGCGTCATAACAGCCTGATGATAGCCTTTGGTATCACCGTAGTTGTTGTGGAAGTAAAGCAGCGGATAAAATAGCAAGTGGAACGAAATTTATCCCCTACAGCAAGGAATTTGCGCGAAATCAAGTCCAGATATCCCATCACTCGATCATGAATATGAGCAGGGTCATCCGAAAGCGAAAGTGCCAACTGGTTTAAAGTTTTGGCAAGTAGCTGTAATAAACCTTGAATGGTTAATTTAGGGGGTTATTTGAAATGATTGATGTATCTAAAATTCCCAATATCATAAAAAAACCATCAGCAAGTGATATTGAAATTCAGGAAGTGGAAAATAAAATGAATAATGTATTCCCTAATGTATATAAAGATTTATTGCATTTTTCAAATGGCTTTTCCATCGGTGGTGGTTTGCAAATATACAGTACTGACGAGATTTTAGAAAGGAATCAAACGTGGGAAGTAGCTGAATATGCAAAGGGTTTTATAGCTGTTGGTGACGATGGAGGTGGGAATGTATTTTTGATGTCTCAGTATCGGGAAGAGAAAAAAGTTTTAGTTATTGATTCAGGAGATATGAATCCAGATCATGCTTCAATTGTTTCGGTTGATCTAATTAAATGGATTAATAGTGGGCTTTTAAGAGAACAAGACAATGAAACAAGCTTTGAACAACCAGAACGATGTCATATAATACTGACTACTGCTCCTATGGGTGGTTTAAAAGATTTAGTTAAAATAAAGAGTGGATTAAATCTTGATATCTCTACTTCTGATTTGTTAAAAGGTTCAAAAAACCTTCCATTTGTAATAGTTGAAAATTTCCCATTTGGTAAGGCTACAAAATTAATTGAAAAGTTAGGTCCATTAGGTACAGTGTTACATGTTACTCCAGTAGATGTGAAATGATTGATGAATATCAAATTTGAATCTGTGGCCTCGATTTGATTAAGCCTTTTGAGTTTCATTATTAAAAATATCATTTAAGAAGAATAATGATTCAATCGTGTCATGTTAACATTCATTACTTTTAGATATAAAAGGGATAAATAGGTAGGTATTTATGATATGGAAAAGAAATATTTAAATCCTCAAGCATTGACTAGTATATTTGGAAATATACCTGTATTCGAAGGTGCAGAGCTAGTAGATATTCAGCTTAAAAGAGATGGCCCCATTTTATTTATGACTTTAATGACGAAAGAAGAAGTTAAAACTAAGCCAAAGCGTTGGGACCACTGGGATGTGGTTTATATTCAACTATCATTTTTAACTATTCGTAACTTAGATATAAAAGGGTGGGGCAATGATAATATAGTTACTCAATTTGAACTTTCAGATAACATGGAGAATAATTATTTAGAAATAAAAGGGAATAATGGGTTGCGAATAAATACGAATTTTGAGTGGGTAAATGTAGAAAAGGTTACTCCTGGCTTAATAGGGTTACCATAACGATTCTGTGAAATAAAAAAAATATAAATTGAAAGTTGTAAATGAACATTGGGCTCCTGAGGTGAGAAAGAATAGGAAATAAGATAGCTATTTTAGATAAGAAATATGTACTTGAACATGGAACGGATTTTGATGAGAAACTTTGGTTCACTTCATATAGTGATGAAGTTTTAGATAATCCTGAAGACGAGGGAGGAAAACCTAGTGGGCTAGCCTACGAGTTATATGAGAACGGAGATTTGGCTTATTATAGTTATTATATGGTAACAAGTTTGATGAAAAATTGGGTTATGGAGGGGAGGATTATGATTCCTTTATAGTGGAATCATCTATGATGGTTACGGTAATGGTAATTTAGCGAGCTATTATATGGTTAAGAGTGGAGAAATGGTTACCTTTTACCCGAATGGCCGAGTTAAAGAAATTAAACATTTAGACAAAAATGCATTCGATGGGATACAAAAAGAGTTTTACGAAAATGGTCGTATAAAATTAGTTGAATATAGAACATTTGGAAGATCAGTGAGCTTTCAAAAATTTGATGAACAAGGCAATCTATTAGAAGAAAAGAAAGAATCAATGGAATCGTAAATAATAAGCAGCGAAGAACTGTATAGAAGGTAATGGAAGCAGCAAAAAAGGTGAAAAGTAAACTTTTCAAATCATCCCCTAAATTAATTTGATTTAAAGAGACCACCAATCGGCGGCCTCTTGCAGTAATTCTCAAAACGTTAGACATGCTTAGATCAAAATTTGGCCACCAGCGCAATTGACTACAGAACCTGTTAAGAGCTTACCATTTGTCATGGCAAACACCATTGCCTCAGCGACTTCTTCAGCCGTTGCTGATATATTAGGTGGTGTCGTTGCACCGATCGCTTGTCCAACTTCTTCTGTGTAAGTAACAGCTGCACTAGCGGAAATGTTGGTTTGCATATTGTTTGGTGCTACACCTACTGCGTATATGTTTTTTGACTGATAATCTTGTCCAATGGATTTCGTTAAGCCGAGGACGGCATGCTTTGTTGCTGAATACACCCCGTTATAGGCGGTTGGTTTGAAGGAATTGGAGGATACTGTGTTAACAATGGTTCCACCTCCATTTTCAAGCATGACTGGAATTACATATTTGATGCCAAGGAAAACCCCTTTAACATTAATATTCATGATGCGATCATATTCGTTCACATCATACTCATGCAATAAACGGAAGGGAATCATGATGCCTGCATTGTTCAAAAAATAATGAATGGAACCAAAAGTCTCTACAGCTTTCGCCACATAATTCTGGACATCTGTTTCGTTTGAAACGTCTGCTTTCACAAATATTGCTTCCGCACCTAAAGCCTCCGCATCTGCCATCGTTTTTGCCCCGTCTGCTTCATTATAATCCACTAGTACTAAACGGTAGCCCGATGCTGCTAATTTTAAAGCGGTTGCCCGTCCTAAACCTGTTGCTGCACCTGTGATCACTACTACATTATTCATCCAAATTTCCTCCTTAACATCGTGTCTGAAACAACACGTATATCATAAAGTTACAATAGCCCTATGGAATATACAACCAACAAAACCGTAAAAAATGTTAGTCAGGCTCGTATTCCCTTAGACGTTGTATAGTGTCAGCCATCCCTGGACAATCTAGTTTAGATTACAGATTGAAAGAGAGGGATGGTTTGATGGACCGCACGATTGGTTACCTGCGTGAGATTCTGTCTAATTATACAGATCAATACCCTGAGGCACAGCATATTTACGATAAGATCAAACATGGTCAGTATCCTTCGGAGGAAGAACTTGTTCGTGAGCTTACGGCAAACGAAACGAATCTTTTGAACCGGATTCTTCCAAAGGAAATGGCTCATGCGAAAGAAGCGATGGATTCAGAGCGGTACACGCAATTGAATGAGGTTTATGAGCTACTGATTACATGAGGAAAAGCCTTGTCCATGTTCCGTACTGGACAAGGCTTTTTTCTCTTTCTTGTTTATCAGCTTATTCATCCATGTTAGTCAGGGAATCCATATGACTCGCAATCATCGAGATGATGGTACCTGCTTCTTCTTTGCTGAACATGAAGTTTGTTTCATCTCTGATGATCATGTCGTCTTCGTCTGTCCAGATCCGATTGATCCGCCTTAATAATCCATCTCCCGTTTCCTCGACGATTCCGAACTGATAGGTGACCTCGACTTCATTTTCCTTGAAATAAGCTGTGACTTCCGGCGTTTCCCACTCCACATCGATTTCGAACACTTCTGAATCATCGTTCCCGTTTGAAGGATAAGACAGTGAACCTGAAACGACTTCGAGCTGTTGGTTGTCGTCATCCACTTCATATTCATATTCCTCCCCTTCTATGTAATCATGGAAGGTTTCGTGGACGGCTTCGACGATATCTTCAATATCAGGTAAAAGCACTTTACTTATCTGCCCAAAATCGATGTCGAAGGATTCCATATAGAATTCTTCACTTTTCGGATCGAAAAACAGGGCACAGAAATTCTCTTCCTCATCTTCATCCAACTCTGTAAAAAATTCGATGCGTGGATGTTTTGCTCCTCGCTCCACGGTCATGCTGCCAATCCGATCGTACTTGTCACAAATCGATTGAAGATGATCCTGTAATTCCCCACATACTCTGTCAAACCATTCTAATGACATTTCATCCACATCCTTTCGCCCCTTATTATTTACCAGTATGAGATATTAACTCCATTTCATTTGTATCCAATAAAAGGTATTTATCAGTAGTGAATAAATGGTAATTATTTTATAATAAAAGATAATATGCTCAGGCGGGGAGGTCGAGGCATTGCCAGCATTCAAAAGGCTAATGATGGGTTTTCTTGTGGTAAGTACCCTGGCCGCTTGTGAAGAACAACAAACTACCACGATGGATAAGGAAAATGTCCAAGCAAAGAAACAAGTAGAGGATGTAAAATCGCGAGAGGACGTGCCATCCTATAAAGCGGCCAAGTACAACGGAAGGTACCTATACGGTTATTGGGTGACAGGAGGATCTTACTTGTTGATTTCGAGGGACCAAGTCAGCACGTATACGATGCAAAGGATTACGAGAAGTGATTATGAGGAGGAACGGAATTTTGAAATCGTCGAACCTATCGATAACAACCTAACAGGCATCCTCTATAATGCGAATCAGCGGAATAGAACGACAACATTCACATTAAAATTTAATGAAGACCATACGAAGCTAACGATTACCATGCCGAATGAATCCCCTGTAACGTATAAACAAACAGTGGTAGAGCCAGAAGAATTCAATCCTACTTTTAAATGGCGGGACGAGGAATAGATGATAATAGACAGGTCTCTGTAAAAATCCTAGCTGAACAAATGGCCGTAACTCTGCTAAAATAAAAAAAGCGACGGCAGAGGGGTGGAGTTTCAACATGTCGATTCAAATATACATATTAGGTAAGTTGGCTGAAGAAAATAGTTATCCATATAAATTGAAAAAGCTATTATCTGATCCGATTCCGATAGATAAATTTACTGGTATTAGCGAAAGTAAATTATATTATCATTTTGACAAGTTAGCAGATAAGGGGTATATCAAAGTTGTCGAAACCATCAAGGAAGAGAATAGACCAGATAAGAACGTCTATCAAATTACGGATCAAGGGCGAGAAGAATTAAAAAAACGAATTTATCAAACGTTCGAAAATGCCAATGAAATGAATGAAATGTATATTGCGCTATCCTATATAAAGCATGTAAAGGTGGATAAGGTACTAGCCATTTTAGAGCAAAAAATCGAAAAGCAACGGCAAGCATGGGAAACGTACTTAAGCTTTGACCTAGAAATTGATGAACAATCCGAAGCTTATTGGAGTGTGAAATTTATTCAGGAGCATGCTTACAGCCGTGCCCAACATAACGGCGAATGGCTTGAGAAGCTTATTATTCACATAAAAGCATTAGCTTGATGGATACATATAGACAGACGGAGAAGCATCTATTGCCTTTCCGTCTTTTTTTATGTGGAAAAAAATTTTCCTGCGATGCTACTTTTCCCTCGAAAAAGTTTATATAGAGTGTGAAAGGAGGTGAGCGACATGGCAAATCAAATCAAGTTATCGACGACGTTACGGTTGAATTTTGAAACGGGCCTCAATGAAAAAGGGGAAATCATCTTTAAACGAAAATCGTTTTCCAACATCAAGTCGGATGCACTGGCCGATCAACTTTCAGCAACAGCGAAGGCCATTGCGAGCGTGCAGAATTATCCAATGGGTGAAGTCACCCGCGTGGATACGAACGCCATTATCGGGTAAATATGATTTCTTCATAAAAAGGAGGTGACAGGGTATGGCTAAAGCATTGGAAATGATTTTCGTAACAGGAGAAGGGAAGTCCTCGACGATCTCCGTGGATAACCCAAAGGAACCGGTTGACGTGGAGCAAGTGAAACAAGTAATGGAACAAATCATCACGCAAAATGTATTCACGACTTCGTCAGGAGATTTCGCTAGCATCAAGGGAGCACGCGTGGTCGAGCGCAATGTCGAGGACGTGAAAGTACTGTAAAATTTGGCGGTGGTCGAATTAATCGCCCTAATGGTTGAATTATCCGACTGAGTGGTTGAATTAATCGTCACAGTGGTTGAATTAGGCTCACCTTTGAAGCACTTGTCCTTTAAAGGTGAGTCTTTTTGTGGGATACGAGACGTTATGGTGTTGCCTGGGCTAGTTAGCGCACATTATATAGTGTCAATGACGATCAAAAAGGGTAAAAGTGTATCTACAATTTTGGAACTAGTTAGACGAAAAAGTAAAACGCTTTCCGTCTTTTTTCATGGAGTCATGGAGGCAAAATAAATAGGAAACCACTGTAAAATGATTTCCTACCAAATTCTTAAAAAACTTTAACAGGTCAAAGCCAATCTTTAACATAGGAAACTAATCCAAGTACCGCACCTATACCCATGCTACAGAAAACAGGCAGTACAAAGTTTGATTTGTTTAGTGTCTTATCATCTTTACCCAACAAAGTTCCTCCTTTGTAAAGTCATTCTTATATAGTCCTGTTTAATGTCATTTTTAAAGGTGAAACATATCCAGAGGGCTACTATTATATTAATAAAATGCTCATTAAAAAGACGATAAAGTAAAATCGCTTTCCTTCATCCTTATAAGAAAGCTGTTAATTTGTTGAATGGTCTTTAATCATCAGTTTAAACATCGGCTTAAAATCGATCTCAATCGTTTGTGTGTAATCGTCATCCACACTCCTTAGAAGTACACTTGAGTGATTTCTTGTATCGGCAATGATCTCAAAATGATCAACCCGTTTTAAGTCCAGGAGTGTTGTCACTTCAGTAGAAGGACGGTGTGTTACTTGGATTTTCACTCTCCTATAAGCTGGAGAAATGATCACGATGAAATCTTCTTCCTGATTAGAAAACTGAAAGGTAGCTTCGTTATAGAAAAATGGAACATCCTTCTCAGTGGAATCAAGCAGGGTGGGCTCACATTCAAATAATGAACGTAAATCCTTTTCTTCCGGATATCCTTGCATGCTATCATTGCCTTTCCTATCAATCTACATTATCGGTATGTATGGTGTGATGGCCTAAACAAATCTTCATTTGTATATCTAACTATTGAAAAATGGTCTACATTATAATGTCCATGAAGTGTTTCATTGTGGTGAAGGATGATTTGTTCGGCAGATAAGATTTTCGAATCGGAGGTAGTATGTCCATCTCCAACTAACGTTACATCATAATGATTAATCGTTGCGGTTCTTACGGCCGTGTCGATGCAATGTTCCGTCTTACATCCCATAATTACAAGATGCTCGATGTCGTTTTCTTTCAAGTAGCCGTTTAATGGCGTACCATAGAACGAATTGGTAGCGGCTTTATCAAATAGGACGGCAGTGGGAGGCACCATGATATCCTTATGAACCTGAAAACCGGGTCCATCTCCATTCGCAACATCCACATCTCTAATGAAAATAATGGAGGCACCTTCCGTCAGCGCCTTTTCAATGACAGTATTGATATTAGCAATGATTCTTTCCTTCTCAAAAACCTCTTGTTCTTCACTATTACCTTCTATTAATTCCTGTTGGGCATCAATGATCAGTAGAGCTTGTTTCAACTGTTTTCCCCCTTGAATAGTACGTTTTCATAAGTGTATCAAATATTTCGGCCAGTAGGAATTATATTCCATAATACACGAGTAACTTTATTGGGGAAATTTTCTTAGGATATTCATACATAGGAGGCATATATAGGCTGACTAAGTTCAGTTGACAATTAAACGAAAAAGACGGAAAAGCTGACTGCTTCCCGTCTTTTTTTATTTATAAAAAACGTTTCCTAATACTAGGTGAAGGTAACATACAACTTTCTTCTTTTTTTCCGAACCACTTATAACGGTTTTTGGCAATGATATCATAGGCGGCATTCCGAATGAAGCGGGGAACGATGGTGAATCCATAAAACAGTTTCCACGCCCCTTTCAAATGACGGCAAATCCTCAATGCTGCAGCCGATTTATAATAGGACTTACCTTTTTCGATTAAAACGATACTATCGATATCCTCAGGTACCCCATATTTCTTTTGCAACTCTTGACCAGTTGGGCTCTGAAGGGAGGCAAAACGAAACAGTCCCTTCGGATCGCGCTTCATGATGAACTGGACACTCGAATCACAAAAGTTACATTCCCCATCAAATAATATGATTGGATTCATGTACTTTCCTCCTAACCGTAGAAGCTCTTCATTTTCCTTTACCCTCATTGAGCTTCTTCGATGTGCTTACCTTTATTTTACTTGAATTCTACTCTATTATGAAAAACTTTTCCTGCCATGCTACTTTTTCCTCGAAAAAGTTTATATAGAGTGTGAAAGGAGGTGAGCGACATGGCAAACCAAATCAAGTTATCGACGACGTTACGGCTGGATTTCAAAACGGGCCTCAATGAAAAAGGGGAGATCATCTTTAAACGAAAATCATTCTCTAACATTAAGTCGGATGCACTGGCCGATCAACTTTCAGCGACGGCGAAGGCAATTGCGAGCGTGCAGAATTATCCAATGGGTGAAGTCACCCGCGTGGATACGAGTGCTATCATCGGTTAATCATTTTTTTGATGAAAAAGGAGGTGAGAAAAAATGGCTAAAGCATTGGAAATGATTTTCGTAACAGGAGAAGGGAAGTCCTCGACAATCTCCGTGGATAACCCAAAAGAACCGGTTGATATAGAGCAAGTGAAACAAGTAATGGTACAAATCATCGCGCAAAATGTATTCACGACTTCGTCAGGAGATTTCGTTAGCATTAAGGGAGCACGCGTGGTCGAGCGCAATGTCGAGGAAGTGAAAGTACTGTAAAAATTGCCGGAGGTCGAATTATTGGGCCTAATGGTCGAATTAACTGACTGCGTGGTTGAATTAATCGTCACAGTGGTCGAATTCTCCGGCTGCGCGGTCGAATTCCATTAAGGTTTTGCAGGTTCATCCATGGAGGACAAGTCCAGAAGCGGTGAGCCTGCTCTTTCGTAAGGAACTATAAGAAGCGAGGTGAACAAAGTGGACCAAATCCTGCCGTTTGTCAGCGATATCGGATTTCCTATCATCGTAACCCTGTATTTGCTTCATCGTATCGAAACAAAGCTGGATACACTGAACGAAACCATAATCGAGCTGCCGGAACGTTTGCGAGAGGGATTCCAAAGCCAGTTCAAAGGATAAAGGGAAGCACCGTGGATGAAAGCATTCACGGTGTTTTTTAGTGATTATTTATCATTTCACACTAAATCCGAATACAAGTTATGATAAACTTATTTTATAAAATTTTTCCAATCATTCTTTTTTAAGAAGTAGAATAGAGATTATGGAAATCTTGAAAAACTGCTCGGAGAAATAAAAAATTGAGCAAAAAAAGTGTTGAGGGCATAGGGGGATTTACTATGAATAAGCTAATGGAAAATCTACTTGCGAAAATAAATGAACAAGACCAGTTTATGAGGGCGTCTTATTATATTATAGGTGGTTTCTTAATTATATTGGTTGGTTACGGATTTGGTCGCTTGGTGGGCATGATCATATTTTAAGGTCACAAGCATTTTGTTTATCAGATGCTATTTTTTTACAGATAGTAATGGTCTTAATAGAATTTAAAAGGAAGATGAAATATAATGGTTTTAAGAATATTCTAAAAAATACTGCACTTCCACATCACGGATCTTCTCTGCATCTCAACATTTTCCCCTCACTTAGTAATGAAAACGTTCCCAAGTATTTATGATTCTTTTAACAGGAGGAATGAATCTTGAAATCAATGACAAAGAAAAGCTGGCCAACAGGTGTTTTAGAAACTTTGGATTACCGATTAGGTGAAAAGCCGCTTCATGAGTACTTGATGGATAATGCGAGGGAACGTCCTGAAGAAGCAGCATATGTGTACTATGGGAACAATCTGACTTGGAAGCAGCTGTATGATGACACCGGTCGGCTTGCGCAGTTTCTTAGGAACCAAGGTGTGTGTAAGGGAGATCGAATCGCCTTGTTCATGCAGAACTGTCCTCAATATCTGATCGGTCATTATGCCATTCAAATGCTTGGCGCAACGGTCGTTCCATTAAATCCGATGTATAAAGAAACGGAACTTGAATATTTAATGAATGAAGCGGAGATAAAGGCGGTCATTGCTGGGCAGGAGTTATGTCCTACCATTGAAAAGGTGAAAAGTAAGGCCCTATCCTTACAATTCATCATCACCACGCATTACGCGGACTTTCTTTCAGAAGAGCCTTCTTTACCGCTACCAACTGAGCTGCTGGAGAAGAAAGTGACCATGGGGCAAACTTTTGATCTTCTTGAAATTCTCTATACAAATGAAGTTCTAAAAGAAGTGGAAGAAGTGAATATATGGGAAGATGTGGGCCTGATGGTCTTCACTTCGGGAACGACGGGGAGACCGAAAGCGGCGATGCTTACATATGGGAATGCATTGTTCAAAGCGGCAGCGACTGCTCAAAGTTCTTTCATCACACACAGCGACAAAATGCTAGCGGTCGCTCCATTTTGCCATATTGCAGGGATGGTGATGGGTGTCAATATTCCTATATATAGTGCATGTATGTGTGTGGCTTTGACAAGGTTTGAGCCAGAGGCCGCAATCAGCGCCATCGAAATGTACAAAGTGAATAAACTGTATACGGTGGCTCCTATGAATGTTGCCATCTTGAATACTCCCGGTATCGAGGAAAGAGATTTAACTTCACTCGAATTGAATTTCGCGACAAGCTTTGGCATTCCTGTCGATGAAAAACTAGCAGAAGCATGGGGGAATTTGACTAATGGATGTTTGTTATATGAAGCGTCATATGGTTTAAGTGAAACCCATACATGCGATACATTCATGCCAATCGATAAAATCAAACACGGCACATGCGGCATTCCTACATTTGATACCAAGATGTGCATTGTCGATTTGGAAACAGGCGAAGATCTGCAACCGGGTAAACGAGGAGAAATCGTATTGAAAAACCCGGGCGTATTCAAAGGATATTTGAACAGGCCGGATGCGACGGCCGAAACATTAAAAAATGGCTGGGTTTATACCGGTGATATCGGGATGATGGATGAAGAAGGGTATCTGTACTTCATGGGGCGAACGAAAGAGATGATCAAATCCTCCGGATACAGTATTTTTCCGGAAGATGTGGAAGTGTTGATGAAAGACCATGAAGCGATTTTACAAGTTGCCGCAGTGGGTGTTCCGGATGGTGATAGGGGTGAAAGCGTGAAAGCCTTCATCGTATTGAAACCAGAGTACAAAGTGAAAATCAGCGAGGATGATATCGTCAATTGGTCAAGAAATAAGATGGCGTCCTATAAATCTCCCCGCCACGTCGAATTCCGGGACAGCTTGCCAGCTACAAGCTCAGGCAAGGTATTGCGGAGATTATTAAAAGAGTGATAGAAGGCCGGTAGCAAACTTGCTATCGGCTTTGAATTTGGCGTGAATGTTGAATTATTGCTACGAATGTTGAATTAATAAAGCTGAATGTTGAATTAATGAGGCTAAATGTTGAATTCCTACTATTAAGCGTGAATTTGGTATGATTTTATCATCAACTTGGTATAAAATGGGTGGTGAAGGGAGTTGTTTCTCATGAGTAATATCGGGGTACCAGGTATCATTTTGTTGATTATCTTATTTGCACTTACCATTTTGTTCTTTGTCTCTTTTACTGCGTTTATCAGGAAGTTACTTAAGAATTCGGATAAGAGGAATCATCCATCTAATATAGACAGTAGACTCAATCGGATTGAAGATGAACTGCGTTCGATTCATAAGAAAATGGATCGTTGATAGTGGCAGGATGAATAAGCCAAAAAGTGAGGTGTATAATGAGGATTTTACAACTCATGATACTTGTCATTTTCACGCCAATTATTGTGTTTGATCATTTCCCGGATCTATCGCTTGCACGGGCGATTCCAGAAGGCATTTTACTTTGGCTGTTTTTAGTCATCTATTTAATCAGTTTTTCTTTTAAGGGATTAAATGATATGAATCTAAAGGCGGACCTTCAGTGGCAAGTGTATTCCCTCATTTATTTACTCTCATTATTAGCTTTTCTGACCATACTGGGGGGACAGTCTTCTTCGGGCATCGGTTTTGATAATCCTTTCCTATGGTTGATTTTATTGATGTCGTGTTTGGATATCTATTCCGGTTGGAGGAAATTGAAACGGGAGATTAAAGGAGGAGCGGCGTGATAAGTGAGTCAACTTGGTTAACTCTTATGTTTAGAAATTATATAAAATCCTACTCTCTCTATTATTTAATAGAAGGGTAGGATTATTTTCGTATTTTCATGTATAGAAAAGTCCAATCGAGTTAATCCTGAGAGTAAGAGAAGGGAGAGGGAAACGGTTCATTTTTAGAAAACCTAAAGAATGAATACTAATTTTCAAGTTGTCCAATATAATAGAAAAAAGGTGAAGGAGTTGGTTTCGAATGGAGAAGCAATTGCCTATAACACCACTAGAACCCGAGATGATGGAGACGTTGGCAGAAATGGTACTTATCAAGGCTCTCAATGATTACCGGAAAAATCAAATCGAAAAAGAAATCGATCATTCGTTGGAAATCCGTGATAAAAAAGAATTTATCAGATTAACCAATGAATTGAAGAGTCTTTGTTAAATGAAATAGATGATGAAAATCCACACTTTAATAGGGTGTGGATTTTTACTTTTTAATTCCGGTTTGTTGATTTATTTTTTTGACTCCTTCTTGAAGGACTGGTAAGTAGATTTCGATTAATTTCTTCTTATCTGTCCGGCTTACCTGGGTGGAAATATTAATTGCGGCAATGGTTGCACCTTGATGGTTGATAATGGGCATGGATATGGAGCATAGCCCTTGTTCGAGTTCTTCGTCTGCTATTGTAAACCCGCGCATTCTACTCTTGGCAAGGTCTTCTTCGAATGTATCGAAAGTGGTAATCGTTTGTTGAGTAAAGGGTTCGATTTTCGTGCTTTTCCATATTTCCTTCCTCTCGTTTTCTGGTAGCCAAGCAACAAGGGCTTTACCTAATGAGGTTGCATAATATGGTAATCTTGAACCGACCGACAAGTTAGCTCCGACAATCCGATTTGCTGCATTCACTCTAGATACATAGACAATCTCATTTCCATCAAGAATGGCCAGGGTGGTAGATTCTTGAACAGTGGCAGAAATGGTTTCCAAGATGGGTT
Organism: Peribacillus sp. NPDC097295; assembly: GCF_044761665.1. Lineage (NCBI taxonomy): Bacteria > Bacillati > Bacillota > Bacilli > Caryophanales > Bacillaceae > Peribacillus > Peribacillus sp. NPDC097295. The sequence goes on along the minus strand of NZ_JBIWCW010000001.1, from coordinate 438,838 downwards.
GGGTGAGATCAGGTAAATTCAATGATTGTAAAAAGTGAAGAGCAAAATCTAAAATCTTTGGACTGAGCTGAAATCTTTTTTCCTGGATGATCTTCAAGTATCCAAGATCGACAAGGGTTAAAGCAAAACGCCTGACTGTCGCTTTATTAATGCCTGTCCGTTCAGAAAGCTCCCGAAGTGAAAGGCTAATTGAGCTAGAATCGAATGCTTGTAACACTTCAAATCCTTTGGCCACCGAGTGTACAAAATAGTCCGAATGACTCGTGGTTTGATCCATAATGAACGACCTCCTGAAAAAATCAAAATAGTATATGTTTTAAGAAAAATTAAATAACTGTGTTGACAACTATTCTAAAGAAAACTATGATTGTTATATGTTTCACTATGTGTACACTTCGTACGGATAGTGAAACGGTTTGGAGAAACGTGAACTACTTTTATTCATTATATATCTTTAAGAATGTAAGGGGTTACATTTAAAGGCTTGGTTTCAGAAAATTTATTCTAGGAGGTTTTATATGAAGACAGAGCTTAACCATGCACAAATCAAACTCCCACCGACTACCATGAGAGAAAAGCTTAGGCAGGTTGGTCCTGGGATAGTTGTTGCTGCGACAGGTGTTGGAACTGCCGATTTGATTACATCCATCGTCATCGGAACATCGTTTGGGATGACGTTTGTATGGGCCATCATCGTTGGTGCGATTTTGAAATACTTTTTGAATGAAGGAGTGGGACGTTGGTATTTGGCAACCGGACAAACGATGATTGACGGTTGGCATTCATTGGGGAAATGGGCAACGGGTTATTTTGGAGTCTATTCAGTCATTTGGGGCTTTATTTATGGAGCGGCTGCAGCATCGACTTCCGCATTGGCCATGCACGCCATGTTTCCCATCATGCCTCTTTGGGCTTGGGCCATTATCCATTCAGTTGCAGGGTTCGGTCTCGTATGGACCGGCCGCTATCTTCTGTTTGAACGTGTCATGACGGTATTGATCGGGGTGATGTTTGTAACGATTATCGGTACAGCACTTCTCTTCTTGCCTAATTTAGGGGAGTTCGCAGTTGGGTTTGTCCCCCGAGTCCCCGAAGGTTCCTTTTTGTTAATGCTCGGTTTGATTGGTGGAGTTGGTGGCACGATCACGATGGCTTCCTATGGATATTGGTTAAGTGAAAAAGAGTGGAGTGGGAAGGGTTGGATTTCCATGATGCGGACGGATACGAAGGTCGCCTATACTTTAACGGCCATCTTCACATTGGCCGCATTGGTAATCGGTGCCCAGTTCCTCATGGGTACAGGGGTAAGTATCCGCGATGATGAAGGCCTCATCAAACTCGCTGAAATGCTTGGCGCGGAGTTTGGAACGCCGATGCGCTGGTTATTCTTAGTTGCTTTTTGGTCCGCGGCTTTCTCTTCTTTACTTGGCGTTTGGAACGGGGTCCCGTACCTTTTTGCTGATTTTATTAAAACGGTACGAAAGAAAAAAACAGCAGGCAAACAGGCTGTATCCGAAACAGAACCTGCTTATCGTGCTTACCTAGCCTGGCTGACTTTTCCTCCGATGATGCTGTTTTATTTCGGAAAACCTGTCGAGTTAATCATCATTTATGGAGCATTAGGTGCATTATTCATGCCATTTCTGGCGATCTCCTTGTTGCTATTATTAAACTCAAAAAAGGTAGATAAAGAGTATCGGAATAAATCCGTCCCTAATGTGGTATTAACAGCTTGCCTCATCATGTTTGCCTATCTTGGGCTTAATGAACTTATAGGGATTTTCACAAAATAGTATACAAGAGGTTGCCGGAATTTTCCGGCAACCTTTTAAATTACACGAAAATCTATGTATGAAAGATGGCTTTCAAGCTCCCGTAAATGGCGTAATATATGATAAGGGAAGCAATGCCTTGTAAAACAAGAGCTATTAGGAATAGAAATTTTCTAACAAACCAATTGTATTTTCTGAGTCTTAGATAAATATAGTAACCGGAACCAACGAGAAGGAAAATGAAAAAATTAACGAACTTTTGATAACGGTTACGAGGGTTCTCATAAATCGCCAGAGCATAAAAGTTTGTCATTGTACTTTCCAATAAAAAAATGGTGAAACCATACGAAAGTTGCGTTAAAAGGAAACCGGTTAATAGAATTCTTATACTTTCAATTATACTGTTTGTCATACTGTCCTCTTTCAAAAAATGAAGGTAATCACTTATAGAAATATAACTTTCAAAACTCCGTAAATGGTTTTATAAATAATAACGAAAGCGATTGCCTGTATAAACAGAGCAATCAGGAATAAAAATTTTCGAATAAGCCAACTGTATTTTCTAAGTTTAAGATAAATATGATAGCCCGAGCCAATCGTTACCAACATGAAGAGATTCGTTATTTTTTGAAAAAGATTATTGGGCGGCTCATAAATACCTAAAGCATAGAAGTTGGTCATGGTTTCTTCGAACAAGACAATTAAGAATCCATACATTAGTTGTCCTGAAAGAATACATAATAATAAAATTCTTATACCTTGAATGATGTCGTCCACAAAATCTGCCTCTTTTCAAAACGAAAGGCCATTCTCAATGAAAGGGCCCTTCGCTTTATAAATCTATTAACTTCCATTATATTGTTTGTCCCTGATAGGCAGCCAAGTCACCTATGCCAGTTAATGTGGCTTCCCATTCATCATGGCTGGCTAAATGGATATGTACAGGGGTTTTTGGATCTTCCGTATATTCTGCAAGCCATATTCCGCGATTGGAAGGTAAAAAGAATAGAATGTTCTCTAAATATGTTTCTTCTTCATAACTCGTTATACTAAAATTAGAGATATTAAACAAAGTCCATTCGTAAGTGCGCAGGTCATCCGAGAATAAGTAGAAACTGTCTTCTTCTTGCTGGGTAAACTTGGACTTCTTGCGTACTTTATCAACTTTTTTAGGATTACTTAACCAATCAAATGCTTGCTCGGTCAGTGAGAAAGCTTCCTCACCTTCATATTTGTCAAAGGAGATTCCATAATATTCTCTAATAATCAATTGGATTTCAGAAGAGGGGATAATCGCGAATTCATGAATGATATCTCGATCGATCAAATGGAAAAGCCATTCATCCTCTTCAAAGTGATGAAGCATTAATACGGACTTTTGAGGGAAATTGGAGCAGCGAATCATTCGTTTTGAGCCAATATACTTTTCGATGAAACGCTGAGTTTCCTGCGTTAATGGTACTTCTTCCCGAGATTCTTGCTCCTCACTCCATATGTTTTTCATGATCAATTGGTTTTTCGTCACTTCAAGAATGGCCAACCACTCTTTTTCGGACTTATCCCCAATAGCCGTTTCGGCAATCCCTTTTGCAATCTCATGATGTCCTGCAACACTCACCATCAAGGCTAACTCTTCAGTCGTACAGGTTAACAAATGATTCATTATGTCACGTCCTTTTAAGAATTATGGGTATGTATCCGCTTTTTGATAAGTTATATAAAGATAGCTTTCACTATCCCATATAGGATTTTATATATAATCACAGAAGCAACAGCTTGGATAAATAGAGCAATAAGGAAGAAAAATTTTCGAACAAACCAATTGTATTTACGTAGTCTGAGATAAATATAAAAGCCTGCACCCATCATGGCATACATGCAAAAGTTCACGGTTTTCTCATAAAGGTTACTAGGTTTCTCATACGTTCCTAAATGATAATAGTAGTTGATTATGGTGTTTTCGAATAAGAAGATTACAAAGCTAGATCCCCATTGGATTGAGAGGAGATATAGTAATAAAATTCCTATCCATTCGATTGTACTGTATGTCATTATTGTCCTCTTTCAAAAAATGGAATGTAACCCTTATAGAAAAATAGCTTTCAACGTCCCATAAATGATTTTAAAGATAATTACGGAAGCAATGCCTTGTAAAATAAGAGCTAGTAGGAATAGAAGTTTCCTAACAAACCAATTGTATTTCTTGAGTTTTAGATAAATGTGAAATCCAGTACCAATTAAAGTGAACATGAAAAAATTCACGAATTTTTGATACGGAGTACTGGGTTTTTCATAAGTTCCCATAGCATAATAGTTGATCATCGCACTTTCGAATAAGAAAATAGAACAGCCAAATGCAAATTGTGTTGAGAGTATACATGTTATAAAAATCCTGATGCCTTGAATTATATCATCTACCATGATATTCCTCTTTCTAAGTTATAGAAAAATAGTTTTTAACGTCCCATACATGGTGTAATAAATAATTACAGAGCAATTCCTTGTAAAACAAGAGCTATTAGGAATAGAAATTTCCTATTAAAATTCTCATACCTATTATTGCAAGGTTTTACTATACAAATTTCACAATTTTAAAAAGCCAGTGTAAAGAAAATAACACGCTATGAGAAAAAGTATGATTGTTGCTATGTTCGCTATGAAATTTTTAATATGCTTTCTCATTTCAAACTCTCCTAAAACCATTTTGTAAGTATATTATTCTTCAAGACATACAAACTTATAGAAAAATAGCTTTCAACGTCCCATAAATGATGAGAAAAATAATAATAGAAGCAATTCCTTGTGAAATTAGGGCGATTAAAAATAAAAACTTCCGAACAAACCAATTGTATTTGCTGATTTTAATGTAAATGTTGTATCCTATTCCGGTTAAAATGAACATTATAAAATTAATGGATTTTTGAAAAAGGGTAGAAGGTTCTTCGTAAGTCCCTATCGTGTAAAAATTAATCATCGCTCTTTCTAATAAAAAAATGGAGAGACTGTAAGCAAATTGCGTTATAAGTATACATAATAATAAAAGTCTTATACCTTCAATGATGTCATGTGTCATTATCTTCCTCTTTTCGAAACATTATTAAATCGTGCTTTATGGAGGAAACTTTATTGCTTTTAAGTCATCTTTTCGATATTTAAATATTGTATTATAAAAGATTTAAATAAAGAGATTTAATAAGGACTTAATTAAACCAACTTGCAACTGATTTTTTTAGATTACTGCCAATTTCATCGACTTTTTCTCTAGTTTTAGTAATTAATTTATCAGCTATTTTCCCAACTTCTCCACCAGCGTCTTTGATTTGATCACCGAACGTAGAGCTTACTACACCGCCTACTAAGCCTCCTACTGCACCGCCTACAACTATACCTACAGGACCACCAATACTGCCTATCGTGGCTCCAATTTCTGCTCCAGCTCCAATTGCAACCATATCTGCCGTTATTCCAAATAAGGTTCTACCTGTCTTTTCAGAGGTAGATTTATTTGAATTTGCTGGATTTGTAAACTCACTCATATTAGAAACTGCTGATATCACAGTTCCTGCAACTGGTATTTTATTTGCTACAGCTGTTAACCCTTTAACTCCTGCTGCTTTACTCAAGAGACCTGTTGTACCGTTTGTTTTTATTCTTTCAGTTGTTCCCTTAACTAAGTCTTTACCGGTTGATCGTTCGAAGTTTTTCGGGAAACCGGCCAGATGTTTTAACATATGGGAAGGACTTGTGTAAGAAGCAGCAAATTTCTGTAGTTTCTGCATCACTGGATTAGTAGGTGTGGATCTGGAAAAGTCCAAGAGCCATTTCGAAACTTTCGAGCTATGTTTTCCTTTTGATGTCCAAGATGGATCTGCCTTTACAGAAAACTCATAGTTTCCTTTTAGTTTTTGCCACAGTGTCGGTTTACTACCAAAGTAATGAATACTTAATTTTTTTGACAAATACATGGTAGATATAGAGGAAGCCGCTTGATATCCTACTAAGACATTATCACCAAAACTCATTTTCTCGTTTATATAGGCAAAAGGAGAAGTAAGCATTTGTCCAAATGTCATCTTACCTTCTGAAGCTACTTGATTCTCTATCTCTGAAAATGCCGGCTTATCCTTTAATTGATTCACATCATAGTTTTGAATGCTGAAGCTTCCGCTACTGAACATACCTTGAATTTCATTAAGATATTTGTTTATCAATTGTATGTCATCCTCTACGGATGCTAGTTCTTTTGTTTGGCTTGTATCAAACGCACCTAAATGATCAACCGTTTTCTTTATTCTAGAATTAGCCCTTTGATAGTGGGTGAGAAATGTCTGGTCATTGAGCTTTTCGATGGCAACGATATCACGTATCTGATCCAGGGTGGTGTTGGTTTCATCCACTAAATCAATGGTTACGTTTTGTGCATTTTTTAAGCCTGTCGTGAGTTCGCCTTCAAGAAAGCTTTGGCGGATAAAACCGTTTGAATCAGACTCCAATTCAGTGGAAGCTTCTTTAAGAGCCGTCAGGACTGCTTCATAGTTTTTAAGAGAAGAGTCATAGAATGAAAGGAAAGGGATATGCCAATCTTGATAAAAGGCGCGTATCGCTGAACCACCTTTTCCTTTTAAGGAATCATCGAGATTGGAAAATTCAAGAATAACCTTCTCCAATTCATTCGCCTGTTTCCTTTGGGCGTTTACTTTGCTTAGTAATCCATCTATTCCACTATGTAAAGATTGAGAATGAAGTGTCCTCATTGTATCCTCCATGTTCTAATGTGCGTTTATAGAAGTTGAAAGCTGTTGGTCAACCTGTTCTAGCTCTTGTATGGCCGTTCGTACGGATTGGTTATTAGCTTTTAAGATTTCTTTATAGGTTTGGCCAATCTTTTCTAATTGATGGTTTAGTTCCTTGATTTTTTTTACAACGTCTAATTCATTTCCGGTTGCGAAATTGTCTAGTAATTTCGATTTGAAGGATTCCATTGTACGGTCCATTTTCGAGAGGGCTGTTTTTATATCTTCACCATTCACTTTTATTTCTTGACTCAATCCATTCAATCCTTTCGTAGCTTTTCTTGTCTTCGTCTTTCTTCTTCTCTAGCCAGTCGTTCGATTTCAGCCGTAATCCTGGTTTCTAATGAAGTGATTTCTGATTGAAGGCTCATTATTTTATTTTCGATGGCCGTTATCGCTGCATTCAACTGAGATTGAGATAAATCTTTATAGGCTGATTCTAGGTCTTCACGAACTTCCGTAAAATCAGTGGCTAAGGTTCCATACCATGTTTGGGAAGAGAGCGCTGGGTTCGTTACCACTCTTTCGTTCTGAAGGAATTCTCCTTGTAGACTGTCTAATTCATGCTTGCAGGTTTTTAACTTTTCGACCTGTTGCTTCTTCAAGGTTAATTCGGATAGTAAATCGGTTAGATAGGACAATATTTTCAGCCCCTTATGCTTATAGGTATGGTGATAATAGTCACGGTATCTATATGGTAACACGTGGAAAAAAACTTAATAAATGGGTATTTATTACTGAAAAACATTGAGGTGGATAGTTAAATTTTACTAGGTTGTGTTTTTTTGAGTTATCATGAGCCTTGCGTGATAATGCTAGGGTTACAAGAGTTTATCTCTTTATATCGTTTTCTTTATGGTAAAATAGTAATTTATTGTTATATTGGAAATCCTGATTGGATAATGGGCCAACTAAGAGAAGAGGGGAAATTTTGAAAAAGTTCATGATCGTATTATTGGGTGCTGTTTTGTTGGGTGGTTGTAACCTAGACAACGATACTAAGCCAGGGGCAGACGATACTGCAGACAATATTATAGAAGAAACGGAGAATGAAGTTCAGACAAGTTATACAGTTGCCGACTATATAAAGTCCGTAGAAGGTAACCTTGAGGCGAATTCGGATGCGCTAATCGCAAAGCTTAAAGAGGTACAAACCTACAACTTTTATTCGGAAGTGGAGCTCTTGGATTTTGTGGCTGAACGGAATGATTTTTATTTATCCATCACGATGTTTTCCATGGATCGAGTAGCTAATGAGGTATTTTATGAGGGAAAGGATTCTAGCATGTTTTCAGGTAGTGTGGGAATTGTAGAAGATGTACCATTTTCCATCGTCTTAGGGAACGAAATAGATGACTTTTGGGATTTTTACGATCAGAACGCTGAAGGGCTGGATACATTAGAGAAGCAAGCCATCACAAAGTGGTTTGCAGAGTGTTGGGAAAAAGCGAATGGTGAAGCGATTGAATTGCCTTCTTATTTTTGTTTTCATGATGAGTACGAATCCTTTGATTTGAAGAAAAAAGAACAGATCTCCGATGATGAGAAATGGGCGCAATGAAACAAAAAAGAAGGTCACCTATGGCGACCTTCTTATTATTTGGTTTTCTGTTAGAAGTACCATATCAACCCGGCAATGCCTAAGGAAAGTATTCCTATAAAACCGGCATATAATGAAATTCTTGTTCTGAACTGTCGATGTTCACTTGTTTCTGAATGGAAATTAGCTCTTTGCTCAGGTCCGGTAGTCCAGGCACCTATTAATATTCCTGAGAGGCATATTCCTACCACACCGATAATCATGAATAACTTTAGCAATTGCCCACCCCCTTATTCATATTAAATAACTCTACGTTCTAAAAGGAAAAAAGTTCCGATTCATTTAAAAAAGTGAAGGGGGGTACTTATTTATCTTAGCCTCTATATTTCTTTTTCCAACAGCTTTAGACAGGTGTTGACGTTTTCTTCGAATAGTTCCATGTCTTGTTCGACATTGGAGGCATATTGGGTCTTGATAACCTGTAATAAGCTTTCTATCAAGAATATCCGTGGCTTACTGGATTGCATCAGCTCTTCTTGAATGAAGTCAATTAGCTCATTTGCTTTTGATTGATCTTCACGGCAAGAGAGGGACCGGTGTGTAGCCTTTTTAAGGGCCAAGGTGGATTTCATCAAGTCATTATGACATTGGTGCATATTGTTTTTAAAGGTTGGCAGCCATATATCGATTAATTCTGGATCAAGGATTTGCTCTTTGCTTTCAGCGACTCCGTTAACTAAATCGACAATTCGATTCATGCAGTAGCGGATGATTTTAATTTCCGACACTGCGACATCTTTGGCATGAAAACTAAAATAACTCATATGAGCCATCATGCCGTTAAAGAGAATGGTGCTATCCAATAAATAAGGTTTTTTACTTTCCCCAAAGATATCGATAAAACGACCTAACATCCAACGGATACTTAATAATTGGATGCGTTTGATGAATTCCTTTAATTCCTCGTCGTTGGATACACGGACTTCCTCAATTAATATGAGTAATTTACTTTGTTTATTCACCATCATTTGTATCTCTAGCTGTTTAATGAATATTTCAATATCCGCTACATCTTGTCCAATTAATAGTTCTTCACGTTCGAAGCGGATCTTTTTATAGAAGGAGCTGAAAATGGCCATAAATAATTCACCCTTAGAGGGGAAATAATTATAAAATGTACCTTTGGAAATGCCACTGCCGTCTAATATATCTTGGATGGAAGTCGCTTGATAGCCTTTTTCGATAAACAACTTATGAGCTGTATCGATGACATTCTGCTTGCGTTCATTCATATGATCACCCTTATTTCCATTATAATGCCTGTATAAATGTAATCGTATACTATTTTCAATACTGGCACAAACCCAATAATACCGTAATAAATTTTTATTGCAAAATATGAACGAGGAGTATATTATATATTTTATGCAGAAAGTTAGACTTACCGTATAAGAAAATGAACCAATAGTTTGAATGGAGGAATAGATATAAAGTGAGTACTACTCAGACAATAGAAAAAAAGCCCCCTTATGGCATATTAGCCATCTTAATGATTGCGGCATTCATATCGATACTTAACTCAACTCTTTTGAATATTGCGCTACCATCTATATCAAAAGACCTTGAAATCGAGACAGCAACCGTCCAATGGTTGGCAACAGGATATATGCTGGTGAACGGAATCATGATTCCTACAACAGCCTTCTTAATAAGAAAATACTCGGTACGGAACCTGTTCTTGACAGCGATGTTCCTATTTTCAATCGGAACCATTGTTGCAGGTGTAGCACATGTATTCCCACTGTTATTAGCGGCTCGTATGGTTCAGGCTGCTGGTTCAGCCATCATGATGCCTTTATTAATGAACGTTCTTTTAACGTCATTCCCTGTTGAAAAGCGTGGATCGGCAATGGGGTTATTCGGTTTAGTCATGATGTTTGCCCCTGCTATCGGACCAACGCTATCAGGTTGGATTGTGGAACACTATGACTGGAGAATGCTTTTCCATGTTATCACTCCACTTGCTCTACTCGTTCTTATCCTCGGTTTCTTTAAACTGAAAGATAAGAAGGAAAAATTAAATATTAGAATAGATATTCTTTCTGTCATTCTTTCTAGTTTAGGTTTCGGCGGTTTGCTTTACGGATTCAGCTCAGCAGGCAGTAAAGGCTGGGATAGTCCTTGGGTTTACGGAACTTTGGCCGTCGGTGCCGTTTCACTGGTTCTGTTCATTGTGCGCCAGCTAAAAATGGAAACACCGATGCTTGAATTCAGGATCTTTGCACATCCGATGTTTGCATTATCTGCTACTATTTCCATTGTCCTGAACATGGCATTGTTCTCAGCCATGATCTTAATGCCGATGTATATTCAAACGCTTCGTGGCATTTCACCGTTCGATTCAGGCCTGTTGATGCTTCCTGGGGCGATTATCATGGCCCTTATGTCGCCTATTACCGGTAAGCTATTTGATAAGTTCGGAGCGCGTGTTCTTGCAGCTCTAGGCTTGTTAATCACGGTGGTTACTACCTATTACTTTAGCCAGTTAACGATGGAAACAACGTATGCTAATATCATGGTTTTATATTCTGTACGGATGTTCGGGATGTCCATGGCGATGATGCCAATCATGACAAATGGTCTAAACTCGTTGCCAGCACGTATGAATCCACATGGTACAGCGATGAATAACACACTGAACCAAGTTTCAGGTGCAATCGGAACAGCGTTGCTTGTTACGGTCATGTCTAACCGGGCCGAATCGGTTGGTAAAGATTTAATGACTGAGGCAATGAGCAAACTAACAAGCCAGCCAACAGCTGATGCGATGGCTAAAATGACGGAACAAGTGGGAATGCAAGCCATGTTAGATGGCATTAACTTCTCCTTCCTTGTATCGACCTTCATCGCTGGAGTCGCGCTAATCTTAACATTATTCATTAAGCGTGCTTGGCCTGCAGAAGATAAGTTCGTGCAAAAAGAAAAACAATCATCATAATAAAAATAAGCATGATCAAAGCAATCTCCTTTTCGAGATAGGCTATGGTCATGCTATTTTTTTGTTTAAAAATAGAAGGAATGTAACAAGTGAAAAATCCATTTAATGTAAAGGGAAATGGTACTTGGCTGTAGAAGAATAAAGTAGAATACCATGGGAAATGGAGAGGATCATATGAGCAAATTCGGATTGTTTGGCAAGTTTATCGTGCAAGAAGGGGAAAGGGATAACATGGTGGATATTTTGTTGGAAGCAGCGGAATCGATGAGGAATCTAGAGAAATGCGAAATATATCTCGTAAGTGTTTCGGAAGGCGAACCACACACTGTATATGTGCATGAAGTATGGAGCAACGAAAAAGCCCATCAAGACTCTCTAGCACTTGAAGCAACACAGACATTAATAAAGCGTGCAAAACCAATCATTACTGGAATGGAGAGGATCTGTACCTTAAGTATAAAGGGGGGGAAAGGCTTAATAAGCTAGGGAGGTAAATGACATGAAAAACAAATAGATAATAATTATTCCAGGAGGCAAATCAATGATATATGAGATGACGGTACAAATTCGGGTTTCTAATATAGAAGAAGGACGCCATTGGTATGAGTCTTTTTTGAAACGTAAACCTGATTTTATTCCTCATGAAGGTTTCGTGGAGTGGGAACTCGTTCCAGGGAGTTGGCTGCAGGTAGCGGAAGGAAGGCCATCAGAAGGGAGCGGGCCGTTACGCATAGGGGTAGTTGGTATGGAAAAAGAGCGAGAAAGAGTCATACAAGAACTTGGGGTCGAATTTTTTGAGATTTATTCAAGAGAGGAGGTTCCAGTGAAGTGGGGAACGTTTAGCGATCCCTGGGGTAATTGGTTGGGCTTCTTTGAATATGTAAGTGAAACGGAAAAAACAAAAAAAGTGGACATGCGTTTAGGAAAGCCCCGTATATAGTGAACACAAAAAAAGATAAGAAATTCACAGGATAAATTCTAAAAGGGATGGTAAGAAGCCAAGGGGATTTGAAAAGCAGCGAAACGGTACGAATGAGGGATATGAAGAAGATTGAGCTTCCAGATTTAGGAGATGGGCCTGCTCATAAAATGGTTTGCAGAAGAACAGTACCCATCCACTTATCTTTTTTAAAGTGATGCTAACTGAAATTGAAATCATCATTAGTTCATATCAATATGAGGTGAAGCCTTGTCGATGTTAAGTTTGGACAATTTCATCCCTTTATACGATGTAATGCAAGGAACCAGGCATAAGATGGCCATCGGTACGCAATAAAGGATGTAGAAATGTCCTCCTTGTTGGATGAAAGGTAAATAAGCAAGTGCTATACAAATCAATGCAGCAATAATGATTAAGAAGATTCCGAAAGACTTGTGATAAAACGAATAGACAGCTTCCCTTTCTACCCGTTGTTTGTATAAAGTCTTTGCGACTTTATCTGTACGGATAAAAAAGTACAAGGAGACTAATAGAAATACAGCGGAAAACGGTAAAGCGACAGCGAAGTAAGATACATCAAGGATGCTGAGGTAAAAGCTTGTTAAAAAGAATACTTCCGAGACACCTAAAGCAAAACCATAATTGAAAACGCTTACTTTTGACGGTTGCTTAATCATGGAAATTCCTCCCTCTTTATATTATATATATTAAGCTATTTTATTCTTGTTCACAAGTTAGACACAATATTTTTTGAAAAATAATCCATTTGGCAGGGGTGGTAGGGGATTGCAAAGTTTCCTGGGTAATATGTATTTGGAATCTGTTGAAGTTTAGCCACTGAACCTTTTTCTATTTCCTTCTTTACAGTAGGTTTTAAAAGGAAAGCAGACCAGTGAGAAAAAAACTGTCCTTAGTAGTAGTTTATTTCTCCTTAACATTGTCATAATAAGTATCTTTTCACTAAGCTATTATGGAATTATCGCGACTTCTTGGATGGATGTTTTGTTTTTGAATCCCATGATTTCCTTCATTGCTTTCTTATCTATTCAAATTCAATTTAAAAGGAAGACACCACTTTTGACATTCCTTTAAGTTGTATAATATGCTTTTATTTTTCGTGCCAATTTCATGTTCTTGATGTGGTATACATGTTTTTTACTTAGTTGGAACGGCGAGCTTTTGAACTTGATTCATGAAGATTCATCTAATGTTAGCGATACAATAATAGGGAGGTAGTCAGTGGCCCTCATATAGCTACCAACAGAAAAGATGATTAAATAAATCTTAATAGTCATTGTATGCGTCCAATCCCATTTATTCCTGAATTCGTATACTAGTCTTATGTATGAAAAAGGGGTGTAATAAAAATTGGGTAAGGACAAGGATAATAAACATAAACAAAAAAAATGCAGGAAATGTAAACAGATAGATTGTCAATGTGATCAAAAGGTTGAACAAAAAGTAAGTATTAAAGTGAACAGACAAAACGTATCCATAGGTGCAACAGGAGCAACCGGTGCAACAGGAGAGCCGGGAGCCTCGGGAGTAACCGGTCCATCAGGAGCGACAGGAGCAACAGGAGGAACCGGGACGACAGGAGGAACCGG